>JBAUGC010000261.1:0-2833 GCA_049679485.1 Xanthobacteraceae bacterium | reverse complement strand
TATGTGCGGCGCACTGCGAGCACTGTTTACCATCCGGTCGGTACCTGCAAGATGGGCAATGACGAAATGTCGGTGGTCGATGCTGCGTTGCGCGTTCGCGGCATCGAGGGCTTGCGCGTCGTTGATGGATCAATCATGCCGACCCTCGTCAGCGGCAACACGAATGCGCCAATTATCATGATCGGAGAAAAAGCGGCCGATCTGTTACTTGCAACCTAGCTCACGATAGGGACGCTGCACGACAACATGCAACGCGCATCAATGCCAGGCAAAACCCTGCTCGCAGGCCTTGCCGTTTCGTGTTTGCTTCCGGCATGCGCCACAACCTCGATGCCGTCGGCGGAGCAAGGGGAAAGTGAGGGGCTCAGTGGCTATGTCGCCTGCTTGGATGCGGCCGCGCGGCGCCTGGACGACGGCCGGTCGGACGTTGCAACGATTGCCGCCGCTGTGAAAGGCGCTTGCGCGGGGAAGTTCGCCGAGCCGGTTAAAATGCCCGGCGCGACCATGAATGCGGCGGCACGACGGAAGTATGAGGAGCGTCTTCAGGCGCGCCAGTTGGAGCTGAGCACGATGGTCGTCTTGAATGCGCGCGGGCAGCCTTAAATTTTAGCCGTTTCGGACCTTCTCGGCGGCGAAAAGGGCGGCGGTGCGATATCCCTTCGCATCCACGCAACCAATGCTTCAGAGGCTCAAGTGGCGCACAAATAGAAAGCGCGAAGAAGCTCTACACAAATCGACCAAACGATGAGCCAAGACGCAAGTCGTGATCATAGGGCAGCAAGCTGTTGTTTGGCCGTCGTGCGCGGGTCACCAAAGTCGGATCCTTTGGCGAAGTTTGCGCAAGGTTCCTTCTACCCCGATGGCGACCAAATTCCGAAGCGCAGCGAATTGTCGCGATGGGCCACAAACGGACATGTGAAGCTGTGTACGCAAAGTAGGTTCGCAGAAATAGACCAGATTGGAGCTGCCCAACGTAAGTCTGCGTGCCTGGGCGAACTCGCCGGCGAACTTTCCCGGCGCCCAGCCGTTCTCCATGCGGACTCTCGGCATCTGCAGTCGCATTATCGAACCGATCGCAAAACCGATGTCCACTTTTGCAGGACACCTTTTAATGTTCGACCCGGTACAGGCGCCACCGCTCGGGCACGCCTTTGAGTCGGTGAACGCCGCGATCCTTAAAGCGGATTCCAGACTGCGACATCAGCTCCTTGACTGCGCTCGAAACCAGGACTTCGCCGGCACGCGCTTTCGCGGCGACCCGCGCGCCGACGTGAAACGCGAGACCGACCACGTCGGCCCCGCTCACTTTGTATTCGCCGGCGTGCAACCCCACCCTGATCTCCAGCCCCAGCGTGCGCACTGCCTCACGGATTGCGGTCGCGCAACGGACCCCGGAGGCCGGCGCGTCGAACGTCGCCAGCAGTCCGTCCCCCGTGGTCACGACTTCTTTTCCGCGCGAAGTCTTCAGCTCTCTACGGACGGCGGCGTAATAGTGATTCATCACTTGTGTCCAGCGCGAATCGCCAAGCCGCGCGGCTTTTTCGGTGGACCGGACGATATCGACAACCAAGATCGTGGCGAGCGCCTGTTCGAGCTCGGCGCCACGATTGGCACGTCGGCGCCGGATCGTAATATTTCCAGCCAGCGGTTCATAGCGATGGCTGCGTCGCCGCGCGATTGCAGTTTTTGCATAGTCTTTGGCACGCTGCACTGTGCCGCAACGAATTGTTTTCGCCCGTGGCGGAAGCGTCCAGTAAATCTTTCGCCCATCTCCTACGCCATTGACCTCGACGGCGCCCCACTTCAGGAGAACCGTCGAGCCAACCCGGCGAACCCACCATGCCTTGGACGTGTATCCAGAAACGTTCGACTGATGGACTCCGATGCGAAGGAACTTCGGCATGTGCGTGGACCGATCGAAAGACCGCTTGGGGACACCAGGGATAGAATGTGATCATACATTCCTGCGTTGGCAACAGTGCTCCCGATCGAAAATTTTCCTCTGACTCGCGTGCTAATTCGCGTTCGCGACCCCTACAAGAGCGTCATCGAACAGCTCTCAGTCGAGAACAAATGAGTCTGTGGCTTGCGGGTTATTCAAAAAGCCGGGCTTCGACGTCCGTTTGGGGTCATTTTCGACCGAGTGGACCGGATTTGCCGTGCAGTCGATTTCCGCTTCACTCCCGATAGCGACCGATTTGGTGCAATGCCTCCAAATCGGTATGGGCCAACAAGGGACATTGCGCTTGCATGAAATGAGGCCGCCATCTGAGGTGGCTCTGTCACGTAGAATTTGCGTTCTGTTAGTTTGAGAGGAACGCGTCGGATGATTGCAAAGAACGTCCCTAATATCCATATGTAGCAGACAGATATGTTTTTCACGTTGGAGGCGAATTCAGTGAAGCCGACGACCGATGTACTCAATAGACGTAAGGAGTGGGCAATAGACGGTGCGCGAGCGTGGGATGAATATCTCGCAGCGCCGGCCGTTGCCGCCGCTAAATCCGCGCGTTTGAGGCAGGAACGCTTAGAAAAGGCAGCGGCAGATAATGTTGCAGCCCAAAAAGCCGCAAGTGAAAAGGCCGCGAGCAAGAATGTGCGCCTAAAGAACAAGGTCGAATCCAGAGAGGGATTAAAAAGAACCGCGGCAAGCGTACGCAAGATCAAACCCAAGCCGACGAAGAATTCGGCGCGCTGAACTCTGCTCTGAACTGGGGAATTGCGCTTTGTTGCAGAGACCGAGAGGCGCACCCCCAACTGCGCGCAGGTCAACTCGAAGACGTGCGGTGTCCTGCGAGCGTGGTTTCGTGCCTGGCGCCTTCGCGGAACGGGG
>JBAUGC010000260.1:0-2138 GCA_049679485.1 Xanthobacteraceae bacterium | reverse complement strand
TGTTCGTTAGTCTCTTGTTGCTCATTCTCAGCTATCGAGACAGTGGTACCCGGCCTTAACATCAAGGTCACCGTGACCTTGATGCCGTTTACAGTCACTTCGATTGGAAATGTGGTCAGCTGGAGCTTATTGTCGTCGACCATGCGGGCGAGCCTAGCAGAGACGGAGGGTCCTTTTTAGGCTCTGTACCATAAATTCAGGATGTCCACTTAGTCCCAGAAAGTCGACTTGGGAGCGGACATCATGGAAGGTCGCTGAACGCCCGTAGCAAAAAGGGCCAGGGTCTATGAGCAGGTTTCCGGTGATGAAGTGCCCGCAGCGCGGACTGGCGCGGTTTTAAGACAATTTTAATTAATGCAGTTCGGAATCCGTTGCGGTCGTCATCCACTCAGCGGTGAAGAACATGTTTGAGGTTACGCAATACGAGCCCCCGTACATTTTTGTGAGAAGCCGTCGAACCGCCGAGACCTATCGGTTTTTGCTCGGGAACGATGGGGCCTTGGTGAACGACGGAGAGCGCTTCGACCTGGGAGATGCTCACCGAACGGCAATCGCGTATCTCTTCCAAAAGAGGAGACAGGCGGAGCCGCAGACGCTGTTGAGCGCTTGAACGGCCGTGCTGTGATTGTGGGCGGCCTTCGGCGGCGGTTCACCGCTGGCTAATCTTTTTCGACTATCGAGGATGATTCGGGTATCAGCCCGATGCGTACCCCAACTTGCGCCGGGCGCTCTCAACGCCGACCACGACTGTAGCCTCGCCGCTTAAGCCCGACCTGACGCCGCGCAAGCGCCCAATGGCACAAGTTAAAGGGTTGGATACTGGGTGTTCCAGGCCTGATCCGAACGCCTCCGCGGGATCACGAACGGATGCAAGTCATACACGACGTTGATGCGCATGCTTTTCGACAAGTGGAGCAGATCCTGTTTGGTCAATAGCTTCGTGCTATGGCGTCATGGCTAAGGAGAACCGCCGCGATGATCGATTTCAGGATAGCGCCGCACCGGGTGATCGCCGGAAAAAACATCGTCGAGGTGGTCCTCGATAGCAACGTCGTCGCCACCATCGCCGCCAACGGAATCGATGGCATTCAAGTCATGAGCGCGCATTTAAACGGCCATTGGTTAGACGATGGTGAGAAGATCGGGCTCGGCACCCCGTCGATCCACATTACATTCAAGGCGCGGCCGGTCCGCATGGGAGGCCAGAGCGTGCGCGACAGCATGCAATGACCGCGTTTGCACTTCGACGGGCAGCCATATCGGATGACCAAGAGGCAATTAGAGAACCTTATGGAAACAGGCGAGCAAAGCGTAATCGATGCCGATGAAGGTCAGCGGACGCACGAGCTTGTTGAACAAGCTTGATTTCAACGACAGCGACTATTCGGTCGTCGTGAAGCACAGGGGGCGCCCTCCGAACCTGTGGAAGTGGGAGATTTACCGCGCCGGTACATCGAGTCCGATAGGACAGTCACCGGTCTTTTTTCGCAGCATGGCGGCCGCTAACAAAGCAGGGAAGGCCGCACTCAAGCAGCTATTGGCCAAGCTCAACGCCTAACCACGGCAAGCTATGGAAGAGCCGGATGCTCGCGCATCTTGGCGATCATGAACATCTCGCGGAGCGTCTGCGGTCGATTTCAAGCGACGATTGATTATTTTTCCAGCCACCGCGCATAAGCCACTTATATGTCGGCTAGATTATCCCGTGCTTCCGCGGCGTCGACGACTCGTTTGTTGAGCTTAGCTAGGTGCTTGTCCACCAGCGCCAGCCGAGAATGCATCTTTCTGCATGCGGGCGAAATTCTCCGAGCGGCAGAGACACGGGATCGTTGGTAGGGAATTCTTCCGGCCTCCAATCACTCGCGTAGGCGTGCTGAAAGAGGCTGCCGAGGGCGTCAATCTGATCGGACGCCTAGCTTTCGATGGCCGCTTCAGTGTCATCTTACACTAGCAGTTCGCTGAAAAACCTAGAGATCGAAGTTTCGATTTCTCTTTAGGTTCCGTGGCTCTGGTGAGGTGTTCGATCACTTGAGACGCTTTGGTAGTGCGGACGGGCATTCGGCGCTAAGCCGCGATCAATTTGGGAATGCGGATCAGATTGTAAGCGATCAGATTGAGCAAGAAGTCGGCAGTGACGC
>JBAUGC010000259.1:0-3667 GCA_049679485.1 Xanthobacteraceae bacterium | reverse complement strand
GCGCTGGTCATCCGCGAGTGGACCTTTGGTGCGCCGCTCACCGCCGGCGTCTGGGGCATCCGCGAGCCGACGCCGGAGGCGGCGGACGTGGAGCCCGACATTCTCCTCGTGCCGCTTCTCGCCTTCGACCGCACCGGGCATCGCCTCGGCTATGGCGGTGGTTATTACGATCGCACCATCGCGGAGCTGCGGGTGCGCAAGCCCGTTGTCGCGGTGGGGCTCGCGTTCGCCGCCCAGGAAGTTCCGGAGGTACCGGCCACGCCCCGCGACGCGCGTCTTGATCTTGTGCTAACCGAGCGCGAAGTCATCGATTGGCGAGGCCAGTAAAGCATGCGTATTCTGTTCGTCGGCGATGTCGTCGGCCGCAGCGGTCGGACGGTCGTCACCGAGCGGCTTCCAGGCCTCATCCGCGACTGGAAACTCGATTTCGTTGTGGTCAATGGCGAAAACGCCGCCGGCGGTTTCGGCATCACCGAAACGATCTATAGTGAATTGCTCGAAGCCGGCGCCGACGCCATCACGCTTGGCAATCACGCCTGGGATCAAAAAGAGGCGCTGGTGTTCATCGAGCGCGCGCCGCGCCTGATCCGGCCGATCAATTATCCGCCCGGCACGCCGGGCCGCGGCGCGGCCTTGTGCGAGACGAAAAGCAGCGCGCATGTTCTGGTCATCAATGCCATGGGGCGCGTCTTCATGGATCCGCTCGACGATCCGTTCGCCGCAATCGATCGCGAATTGACCGCGTGTCCGCTGACGAAAAGCGCGGACGCCATCCTGATCGACATGCACGGCGAGACCACCAGCGAAAAGCAGACGATGGGCTACTTCTGCGACGGCCGCGCCAGCATTGTCGTCGGCACCCATACCCACGTGCCGACCGCCGACGCGCGCATTCTGCCGGGTGGCACCGCGTTTATGAGCGACGTCGGCATGACCGGCGACTACGATTCCGTGATCGGCATGACCAAGGAAGAGCCGCTGCAGCGCTTCACGCGCAAGATTTCTTCGTCGCGTTTCGAGGCAGCGACGGGCCCGGCGACATTATGCGGCATCGCGGTCGAGACCGACCCGAAGACCGGGCTCGCCGTGCGGGTCGGACCGGTGCGCCTCGGCGGCGGCCTCGAACAGGCGACGCCGGCATTCTGGTCCTGAGCGCGGTTCGGCCCCATCTTTATTTCCTCCTTGAGCAGCACTATTAGGGCGTCGCTGCGCTCGCAACGACGGAGAAAACGAGAGAGACGAAGCGATGGCCGGTCATTCCCAGTTCAAAAACATCATGCACCGCAAGGGGCGGCAGGATAAGGTCAAATCCAAGCTGTTCGGCAAGCTCGCGCGTGAAATCACCGTTTCCGCCAAGATCGGGTTGCCCGATCCGGCGATGAATCCGCGGCTGCGCGCGGCGATCATTGCCGCCCGCGCGGAAAACATGCCGAAGGACAATATCGATCGCGCCATCAAGAAGGCCACGGGCGGCGAAGCTGAGAACTACGAGGAAATTCGTTACGAGGGCTACGGACCGGGCGGCGTCGCCGTCATCGTCGAGGTGCTGACCGATAATCGCAATCGCACCGCCGGCGAAGTGCGCGCCACCTTTACCAAGAGCGGCGGCAATCTCGCCGAGACCGGCGCAGTCTCGTTCATGTTCGACCATGTCGGCGTCATCGAATACGACGCCAAAGCGGCGAGCCCGGACGCGATGTTCGAAGCGGCGCTTGAAGCCGGCGCCGACGATGTTGTATCGAGCGAAGACGGTCATGAGATTTATGCTGCGCCCGATCGCTTCGGTTCGGTCGCTAAGGCGCTGGAGACAAAGTTCGGCGAGCCGCGCAAAGCCTCGCTGGTATGGCGTCCTCAGAACACGGTATCGGTCGACGACGAGCAGGGCGAAAAAGTCTTAAAGCTCATCGACAGCCTCAACGAGCATGACGATGTCCAGAACGTGTACGCTAATTTCGAGGTCTCGGACGCGCTGGTAAACCGGATGAGCGCGTAGCGACAAGTTAGAATTTCAGTTCTACGACGTCACCCGGTCGAAGTGCATTGATGGCCGCCACGATCTGCGCTTCATGCGCGCGAAGGTCCGGCCAATTCGCAGTCGGCAATACCAAGATTGCCAACCGCCGCTGGGCCAGATTCTGCTGATGGCGAAGATTTTGATCGGTCGTCACCAGCGCATCGAACCTTGCTTCGGTCGCCGTCAGGAGCTCGCCGTTATCAAGCTGGTGCCATCCTATTTCATAGGCTGTTGATACAGAATGTTCCTTTAGTGCACGACGGAGCGGTACGGGCGTGCCCTGGTCAAACAATATTTTCATGCAGAAAAAGTGGTCGCATTCTTCAGGCAACCAGGCTCTGTTCGGCGTGGCGAAGTACCAGCTCCACCTGTTCGCGAGTCACTCCCGGAAACCACTCCAGGAAGTCATCGATGCGAGCGCCGCCTTCGAGATTCTCAAATAAAGCCCTCACCGGCACGCGCGTGGTTTTGAATAGCCACTCGCCACTAACTTTGCCGGGAACACGTTCCACCGCCGGGCAGGTGCTCCAATCCAACATGCAGCCGAATTCTACGGGCGGCGCTGGACATCCGCAAGGTTGCCGGCGCCGACGACAAATCGCCGAGGGCGCTTTGCCGGCGGCGATGGCGGGTCTATCACCAAGCCGTAATGACCCGCCCGATTCGCATTCTCGGCATCGATCCGGGGCTCCGCCGCACCGGTTGGGGCATGGTGGAGATTGCCGGCAACCGGCTCGGCTTTATCGGCTGCGGTTCGGTGACGACGAACGATCGCGACACGCTGGCGGCGCGGCTTCTTGCCATCCACGATGGCCTGATGCGCATCCTCGACGAATTCCGCCCCGACGAGGCGGCGGTTGAGGCGACGTTCGTGAACAAGGATGCCAAGGCTACTCTCAAGCTCGGCCAGGCGCGCGGCATTGCCATGGTGGTGCCGGCGAGGGCCGGCCTCCCGGTTGCCGAATACGCGCCGAACTTGGTGAAGAAAAGCATCGTTGGCGCCGGCCACGGCGACAAGGCGCAGATAAGGATGATGATCGGGGTGCTGCTCCCCAAGGCCGACCCGTCCTCGGACGACGCCGCCGATGCGCTGGCGATCGCAGTGACGCATGCGCACCATCGGCAGAGCGTGGTGCTAAAGGTGGCGGTGCGATGATGCGGATTTTCAAAACCGTCAGTCCGACACATTCCGAAGAACGGCCGCGCTGGCGAGATCGGCGTCGGATGTATGCCCTCTCCCCGTGCGGGAGAGGGCTGCTCGGACCTTTCGGCACGCACAATTGGGTGAGGGGTTGCGGCGCGACCCCTCACCGGACCTTTGTTGTTGAACTGCCGAGCAGCCCTCCCCGGCAGGGGGAGAGGGCGCAACGACAACCCTTCGCTTTCGATAAATCATGATCGGCAAGCTCAAGGGCGTGATCGACTCCTACGGCGAGGATTCCGTCATCCTCGACGTCAACGGCGTCGGCTATCTGGTGCATTGTTCGGCGCGGACGTTGCAGGAATTGCCGCGCGCCGGCGAGCCGGCGACGCTGGCGATCGAAACCCACGTGCGCGAGGATCAGATTCGTTTGTTTGGTTTCACCACCGACGTCGAGCGCGAATGGTTCCGGCTGCTGCAAACCGTGCAGGGAGTCGGCACCAAGGTCGCGC
>JBAUGC010000258.1:0-9961 GCA_049679485.1 Xanthobacteraceae bacterium | reverse complement strand
GTATTCGCCGATGCCAGCAAAGGGTCGCGCGATCGTTGAAGGTTGCCAGTCGTCTGGGCACGTGTCGTTCAAGTGCACGATCGAGCGCAGGCAAACCAAATTCGATTGACGCCGAAATCTTCGCCTGCGCGGCCATCAAGGAAATCGGGTTTGCTTCCTGCGGCGGCCGGTCGTCCGCACGCGCCGGCAACAACTGCGAGCTGACAGCGAAGACGGCGGCACTCACAAGGCCGGCGAACGAGCGCCGTGTCACTGTCCACCAGGAGGTATTTCTGATTGTCGTCATGGCGACGCGCGGTCCCCTGTCTCGCGTATGGTTGCAGCTCGGAAAGCATATTGATCAGCTTCGGTCCCGGCAGGGCCAGCAAGCGCAACTCTAGGCTCGCATTGTGCCAAACCTACGGCGCCATGAACTGTCGCCCCGACGCGACGGCAACCCCGGGGCGTGCAAAGCCTGGCTGCAATCGTAAGCTCGGATCGCGTGTAGTAGGTGGGCTCGAACGCCGCCTTATCGTAGGTCGCTTTATCGCGCTGCGCCCTGAGGAACGCCTGAAGCTCGGCGGACGGATTAGGCTGCCGACATGCCATGAGTAGTGAGCTTGTGACCGATGCTTGCTTGCCGTTTTTTTGGCGCGGGCTTGGCGCGGATCGAGTTTCCGGCGCGAAGATTTACTAGGCATTGTTTGCGATTCTCCCCGACGCAGTCGCAGTTGCGACGCTTCGATTTTATCAATCTACGCGGCCCGTAAGCCGCGAGCTTGCCGTGTCCGCCATGACGATAGGGGCAACCGGCGGTTATTCTGTGGAAAACCATCGCGGAAGCGCAAACCGCGGTCCAATCGAGTGCAATGAGCATGGATTCTGGGGTCTATTGAGGCATTAATGCCTTTGAGTCGGGTTGCGTGCGGTTGGCCTACACCGAAAGGGCGACAAAATGTCAGCAACGGTCAACGAGTTGCTGGAACCGAACATGCTCTATGTCGGAGAAGGCGTCACGGTCAGGGGCGCCGTCCTGACGGCCGAAACATTGGTAGTTCATGGGGTCCTTGAAGGCGATATATCGGTTGGCGACTTGCTCGTCGGCGAAACCGGCACGATCAAGGGCAGGATCGATGTTGCGCAGAAAGCCGAGATTTTAGGCGAGGTGTTTGAAAGGCTGAACGTCAAGGGTCTCTTGATCCTGCGCTCGGGCTGCCGAGTCGACGGCAACGTAAGTTTCGGGACCTTGCAGATTGAGCAAGGCGCCAGCATCATCGGCGGCATCTCTGGCGCCGGCCAGCAGGGCGATCAGCAGCAGACCGTCAAACCAGAGCGCAAAGAAGTGGCCCGAGCGGCCAATGGGAGTTCGGCCCTGCCGCGGGTCGACCTGTCGGCCCTGGGATTAGTGCCGAACCCGGTTTCTGCTGCTTCCTGATCTGGCGCGCCCGATGCGGCGCCATGATTGCCAGGCTGATTGGTCGCGATATCCCCTGGCTTTAAGTCTGTAGGAGCTCGCGTAGCTTATAGCGGATGATTTTGCCCGACCCGGTGCGCGGGATTTCGGCGATCATCCGAATCGTGTGCGGCACCTTGTATCCCGACAGATGCGTGCGACAATGGGCCAGCAAGGCGTCGCCTTCGACAACCTTGCCGACACGCGGCACGACGAAGAGCGCCGGCACCTCGCCGAGATGCTCGTGCGCCATTCCGACTACGGCGCAGTCGAGAACGGCGGCGAAAGTGTTTACCACTTCCTCGATCTCGGCCGGCGCGATGTTCTGGCCGCCGCGGATGATCAGCTCCTTGAGCCGTCCGGTAATTGTCAGAAAGCCGTTGTCGTCGCTGCGGGCAAGGTCGCCGGTGTGATACCAGCCGGCCCGCAATGCGTTGCGTGTTTCTTCCGGCTTGTTGTGATAGCCGGACATCACGTTGGGGCCGCGGACGATCAATTCGCCTTCCTGGTTAGGTCCAGCGTCGCGGCCGTTCAGATCGACGACGCGTACCGCGAGGCCGGGGAGCGGAACGCCGCATGAGCCAAGCACCCGCCCGCCGGTCGGCCAGTTCATCGTCACCATGGTCGAGGTTTCGGTAATGCCGTAGCCATCGAGCAGTTTGACGCCGAGGCGATCTTCAAACTCGCGGTTGAGCGTCGCCGGCAAGATGGCCCCGGCCGAAACGCACAACCGCAAACCGGGAAATCTCAGATTGTCTTCGCCGCGCGTCGCCTGCAGCAAATAATGGAACATCGTCGGCACGCCAGGAAAGAAGGTGAATTCTCCGGTCTTGAGGAGCCGGACCGCTTCGGTAGTCGAGAACTTCTTCATGATGTGGCAGGTAGCGCCGGTGGCCAAGATGCTCAGCACCGACAAATTGAGCGCGTAAGAATGAAACAGCGGCAACGGCGACAGCACGACGTCCTGTTCGCCCAGACCCGCGATTGGCGCCCAGCAGGCGGCGTTCACCCACAGCATGCCGTGTAGTGTGAGCGCGACGCCCTTGGCGCGGCCGGTGGTGCCGGATGTGTAAAGGATGAATGCGGTGTCGTGCAGCAAGGCAGTGTCGCGCGGGGCCGAATTCGCCGTTCTCGTTGTTAACTCGGCGTATTGCAGCGCCGGTGCGGTGCAGGCGCCGCGATCGGTCACGATCAGCGTTTCGAGATTGGGCGCAGAGGCTTGCAGGCGCGCGATGAGGTCGCCGCGTTCCGCGGTCGTGAACACCGCCTTGCAGTTGGCGTCTGCGAGCCGGTAGGCGATTTCGGTTTCGGTCGAGTCATAACTGATCGGCACACTGATCGCACCGGCGCGAGAGATGGCGAAGCAGCTTTCGACCCAGGGTACCGAATTGGGCAGAAAGATCGCGACCGTATCGCCGCCGGCAATGCCGTGATCGGCGAGATGGCCGGCGAGTTTGCCGGTTCGGTCGTCGAGTGCGGCGTACGTCACCGACGTGTGCGCGTCACGATAGGCGCACTTGCCGCCGCGCGCTGCTGCATGGCGGCGCAGCAGTTCGGGAATCGGAGCGATCAGATCGGTGCGCAGCACAGTCTCACCATCCTCAAACCATGCTGAACCCGCCGCTGATGCTCAGCACCTGCCCGGTGATCCAGCCGCTGTGCGGCGAGGCGAGCAGCGTCACCATCGGCGCCACGTCGCCCGGCAGGCCGAGCCGGCGCAGCGGGTAGAGCTTGATCAGCTTTTCCCGATTGGCGTCGACCCATTCCTTGTCGTGCGGCGTTTCCACCAGTCCGAGCGAGACGGTGTTCGCGGTCGTGCCGGTACGGCCGAATTCGCGCGCCAGCGATTTCATCAACGCGACGACGCCGGCGCGCGCGGCGGCGACAATCGCCAGTCCCGACTCGCCGACCCGCGAGGAATCGCCGATGACGCTGACGATGCGGCCGTTCCTGGCGGCATCGAGATGTGGGACCGCCGCATGGCAGCAGTGAATTGCGCCGTAGAGACAGGCGTCGATCTGGCGGTGCCAATCCTCGGGCTTGGTCTCGATGAAGCGTTGGCGGAGCGCGAGGCCGGCATTGTTGATCAGAATGTTGAGGCCGCCGAAATCTTTGACGATCTGCTCGACCATCGACCTGACCGCGGCGAAGTCGGCGACATCGGCTTGATAAGTTTTGGCTTTGCCGCCTTTCGCCGCGATCTCGTTGACGAGGGCATCCGCATCCTCCGCTGAAGACCGATAATTGACGGCAACGCTTGCACCCTCGGCGGCAAGGCTCAGCGCAATTTCGCGGCCGACGCCGCTGGTAGCGCCGGTCACCAAGGCGATTTGTCCGTTCAGCCCCAGATCCATGTTTGCTCTTTCACGTGTTGGCCTTGCGTCTTGCAGAATCAATAAGCCGAAACAACCGTTCCGGCGTTACCGGAAGCTCATTGATTTCAATGCCGAGCGGCGAAAGCGCGTCTGCTACCGCATTCGCGATCGCCGCCGGCGCACCAATGGTGCCGCCTTCGCCCATGCCGCGAAAGCCGCCCAAGGTCGTCGGCGACACGGTTTCGAGGTGGACGACGTCCATCGGCGGAATCTCACACGCCGAAGGGACCAGATAATCCACGAGGCTCGCGGTATGGATCTGACCTTGCCCGTCGTAGACAATTTCCTCGTAGAGTGCTGCGCCGACGCCTTGCGCGACGCCGCCGTGGACCTGGCCGTCGACAATCAGCGGATTGACCAGGCGGCCGCAATCCTCGGCAACGGCGTAACTATCAATGCGAACCTCATACGTTTCAGGATCGATCTCGACTGCGGCGATGTGCGTCGCCGATGTCGTGGTGCCGAACACCGGATCGTAAGTTTTGGTAGCCGCGAGTTCGTCGCGCGCTTCCGGCGGCAGTTCGGCCGCTTCCGCATAAACCGCGCGCGCTATCTGCCCGAACGTGATCGAACGGTCGGTACCGGCGACCGTCACCCGGCCATCCTCCGCGATCAGGTCACCGGGTGATGCTTCCAGAAGGTATGACGCTGCGTTGAGCACCTTCTCGCGCACCGCTTGGGCGGCCAGCGTACCGGCGCCACCGGCGAGAACCAGGCTTCGGCTGGCATAAGTGCCGGTCGCTCCCGGGACGGCGGCGCTGTCGCCATGCACGATGCGCACGTCGTCGAAGCGGGCGCCAAGATGTTCAGCGACGATCTGCGCCAATGTTGTCTCCAGCCCCTGACCATGCGAGGCAATGCCGAAAGCTGCGGTGACGCGGCCATTGCCATCGATGCGAAGGATTGCGGTTTCAGTGCCGGTCTGGATCGGCATGCCCGGGGCAACGGAAATGCGCGAGCCGATTCCTGTCAGCTCCGCATAGCACGCGATGCCGATACCGACCCAGCGGCCCGCCGCGCGCGCTGCTCGCTGTTTGCTGCGGAGTGTTTCGTAACCGACGGCCGCGCAGGCTGCATTCAGCCCTTCCTGAAAGCCGGATTTGTCCCAGACGATGCCGGAAGCGACTTTGTAGGGAAACTCCGCCGCGGCGACGAGGTTGCGCAGCCGGATTTCCTTGGCGTCTACTCCGACTTTCGCCGCCGCCATATCGATCAAGCGCTCCATGACGAAGGTCGAGATCGGGCGGCCTACGCCACGATAGGGCCCGGTCGGCGCTTTCGAAGTCGCCACTGCCTGCACCCGGCCGCGATAGTGCGGGACGCGATAGGGGCCGGGCAGAAAACTCACCACCTGGACCGGCTCGAGCGCCGCCGTCCACGGATAGATCGAGTAAGCGCCGACGTCGCCGATGACGTCCGCGCGCAAGCCGAGGATCTGGCCGTCGCCGTCCAGCGCCAATTCGGCTTCGACGATTTCATCGAAAGCCTGGCTGTTGCCGGCGAAATCTTCCAGGCGGTCGCAGGTCCATTTGATCGCGCGTTGCAGGCGAAGCGCCGCGGCGCAAACGAAAATCTCTTCAGGGTAAAGCGAACCCTTGCCACCAAAACCGCCGCCCACGTCGGGCGCTACCACGCGAATCCGTTCGCCCGGAATGTCGAACGCTAACGCGAGCCCGTCGCGAACAATGCCCGGTATTTGCGTAGCTGAATGGAGCGTCAGTCCGTCGGGGCCGGGCCCGCACTCAGCAAGGTATGAGCGCGGCTCCATCGCCGCCGCGGTCTTGCGGTGCATGCGGAAGCGGCCTGCGACTCGCACCGTGGCCGATTCGAAGGCCGCATCGACATCGCCGCGCTTGAACTCGCGGCTTACCAGAACATTGGTGCCAGCTTCCTCGTGCAGCAGCGGCGCTCCGGGCTTAGCCGCTTCTTCCGGATCGGCGATCACGGGCAACGGTTCATACTCAACGGCGACGAGATCGAGCGCATCCTCGGCGTGATAGCGGGTGTCGGCGATGACGCCGACGACCGGTTCGCCGACATAGCGCACTTTTGCCCGCGCCAGCGGCAGGATCGGCGTGGCGTAGTAACCCGGCATGCGCGAGGTGGCGACGACCGGTTTGACCAGATCGCTTAAATCCTCCGCGGTGAGAACCGCGGCGACGCCCGGAGCCGCGCGCGCCGCGGCGCTGTCGATGGCGACGATCCGCGCATGCGATTGATCGCTGCGCCGGAATGCCACGTGCAGGGTACGCTCTACTTTCCGGTCGTCGGTAAAGGCGCCGCACCCGGTGAGGAGGCGCGGGTCCTCGGTGCGCTTGATGCGTGCGCCGATGATCTTCGGCCGGGCATGTATTTCGGACACGTCATTCATCAGCGCCGGCGCCTTGTGCTCGCTCGACGTCGGCGGCTGCGGTCAGCCGCGATGGACGATGTAGTCCTTGCCGTTCCATTCCTGGGCTGCCTTGTAGACCTTGTAAAATGCCTCTTCCGTCGCAGCGTTGATCTCGATGACTTCGAGCATGCCCGGCAGATCGCGTCCGGTGTCGAAATAGATGACGCGGCACCCGAGCGGGTCCGGGGCGGTATCGGCGAATGCCTCCTGGTAGCCACGCGACCGGTAGCGTGCGGCGCTCTTCTCGAAGTCGCGGGCGCCGACCGCCCAGTGATGAAAGCCGTGGGCGCCTCGCGCCTTCAGCGTCTCCTGGAAAACCGACGGCGCCTGGTCGTGCTGCTGAATCAGTTCGATCATCAGCTCGCCGGCATAGGCGAGCGCGAGGCTGACCTTCATCTTGGTGGTTGCGCCGCGATAGACGCCCTTGGGCGGCACGAACGGGCCAATCAGAAACCACGGACCGACATTAAGAAGCTCCGTGTACTGGCGCATCCCCGCCTCGATATCGGCGACGCTGTAGGCGATTTGGATAATGCTGTTGTCGGTCGGCCCGAATCTGAACCGGTCCATCGTGCGCTCCTCCCGTGAAATTCTTTTTTTGGCCGTGTCTCGCGGCGCGCTAATCGAGCATCGCAACACAGCGGGTCCAGCCGGCCGAGGCGGCTTCGATCTTCACCGGGAAGCAGGAGACCTTGAAACCAAACGGCGGCAGCTTGTCGAGATTGGTGAGCTTTTCCATATGGCAATAACCGATTTCGCGCCCCGCTTTGTGGCCTTCCCAAATGATGCTCGGATCGCCGGTCTCGGCGAATCTTTTGCGGGTGAACGAAAACGGTGCGTCCCAGCTCCAGCCGTCGGTGCCGGTGACTCGCACGCCCTGCCGGGTCAAAAACAAAGTCGCCTCGCGGCCCATGCCGCAGCCTTTGTCGATGAAATCCGACTGACCGTAAGCCGTGCCGGCCGCGGTGTTCACCAGAACGATATCGAGCGGCTTGAGCGTGTGGCCGATCCGATCAAGCTCGCGTTTGACGTCATCGGCCTGGCACAGATAGCCGTCCGGCTTGTTGCGGAAGTCGAGCTTGACACCGGCCGAGAAGAACCACTCAAGCGGCACCTGATCGATTTTCAGCGCCGGCTTGCCGTCATCCATCGTGCTCGCGAAGTGCCAGGGCGCATCGAGGTGGGTGCCGTTGTGGGTCGTGATCTTGACCTGCTCGATCGCCGCGCCTTCGCCGTCCGGCAGCTGCTCGGGCTTGAGCCCGGGAAATGTGGTCGCGAACTCTTCGGCGCCCTGCTTGTGATTGCGATATTCGATGCTCGGCAACATGCTCGGCGGATCCGAAGCAATCCCGGCTTTGAGAGCGACCGAAAGATCAATAATCCGCATGAATACTCCTCCCGCGGGGTAAGCCGGGCGATCAGGCAATGCCGCCCTTGTCGGCTGTACCGTACGGCACTTTGCGCCCAATGCTCAACCGTGCACCCCGAAGGGTTGCGCGCCGCGGCTTTCGGCACGCGGCGTGCTCAACTATGATGGTGCCCGGTTGAAAAATGAGGTGGCGTCACGTCCACCCGGGTTTGCACAGTGGGAGGAAGTTTTGGGACTGGTCGAAGGAAAAACCTGCATCGTCACCGGTGGTGCCGGCAGTTTGGGTCTTGCCAGCGTGCGCGCTCTGCTCGCCGAGGGCGCGAGGGTCATGCTAGTGGACCTCGATGCCGACAAGCTCGCGCGCACGGTCCGTGAGCTCGGTACCGATAAAGCGGCGTTCGTCGCCGCCGATGTCACCGATGCGGCGCAGACCCGCAAATATGTCGGCGACACTGTCGCGCGGTGGGGCAAGATCGACGTGCTGTTCAGCAATGCGGGCAACGACGGCCCGCTGATGCCGATCACGGAGTATCCGGAGGATTTGTTCGACCGCATCATCGCCACTCACGTACGCGGCTGCTTTCTCGCCTGCAAGTATACGATCCCGCAGATGAATGACGGCGGCAGCATCATCATTACTGCGAGCACGGTCGGGGTGAAGGGCGTGCCGTTCAATTGCTCCTACGTCGCCGCCAAGCACGCGCTGATGGGTATGATGCGTTGTGTTTCCAAGGAAGTCGCGGAGCGCCGCATCCGCGTCAACAGCGTCAATCCCGGGCCGGTCGATAACGTCTTCATGCGCACCGCCGAGAAGACCATGAGCGACATGCTCGGCCGCGATGCCGGCGAATGGTTTGACGAGCAAATCCCGCTCGGCCGCCATGCGAGGCCGGAGGAAATCGCACAGGCTGTCTGCTTTCTCGCCTCCGACCGCAGCAGTTACACCAGCGGCACCGCGTTGATGGTCGACGGCGGCTATTGCGCGTGAGCGCCGAGGCCGCGATGACAAAGTTCGGCATCGGACAAGCCGTCCGCCGGGTCGAGGATAAGCGCTTCACCACCGGCGCCGGCCAATATGTCGGCGATCTTGTGCTGCCGCGCCAATGCTACGGGGTGGCGGTGCTGTCGCCGCACGCGCACGCGCTGATCGAGAGCGTCGATGTGGCTGCGGCCAAGGCAGCGCCGGGTGTTGTCTGTGTGCTTACGGGTCCGGATGCCGTGACCGACAAGGTCAGCGGCATTCCGCCATTTTTCATGCCGGAATCCTGGGGCGGACCTAAGGGTTTCCCGACCACGCGTCCGGTTCTGCTCGCAGATCGTGTCCGCCGCGTCGGTGATTATGTCGCCTTCGTCGTTGCCGAAAGCGAGGCCCAGGCGCGCGATGCTGCCGAGCTTGTTGCCGTCGATTATCAGCCGCTGCCGGCGCTGGTCGATCTCGAAGCAGCGGCAAAGCCGACCGCTGCGAAAATCTGGGACGATTGCCCGAAAGGCAACATCGCGGTGACGATTGCGTTCGGCGATCAGGCGGCAACCGACGCGGCCTTCGCCGGTGCGAAGCACGTTGCCGCGGTCCGCCTCGTCAACAACCGCGTGACGGCAAATCCGATCGAGCCGCGCTGCGCGCTCGGCGTTTATGATGCCGCAGATGGTAGATTCACGCTCCATACCACGTCGCAGGATCCGCATAGCGTGCGCGCTGCGGTATCAGCAGCGTTCCATCTGCCGGAATCGAAGATCAGGGTGCTGTCGCCCGATGTCGGCGGCGGCTTCGGCATGAAGGCGAATTTGTATCCCGACGATATCCTAGTGCTATGGGCATCGAAGCGCTGCGGCCGACCGGTGAAGTGGACGGCGACACGCAGCGAAAGCCTCCTGTGCGACAACCACGCCCGCGACCAGCTCGTCTATGCCGAGCTGGCGCTCGACGAGAACGGTAAGTTCCTCGCCATCCGGTCCACCGCCTATCAGGCGCTTGGCGCCTACTGGTGGGCGGCGGCAACGGCGCCGCTGTTCTGGTCGCTGATGTTCATTCCGAGCCTTTACGACGTACAGACCATCGATATCAAAACCAGCGCGGTGTTCACCAACACCACGCCGACTTCGGTCTATCGCGGCGCCGGCCGGCCGGAGGCGATTTATCTGATCGAGCGGCTGGTCGATCGCGCGGCGCAGCTCACCGGCATCGATCGCGTCGAATTGCGGCGGCGCAATCTCATCAAGCCCGAAGCGCTGCCGTACCACACGCCCACGCATCACACCTACGACAGCGGCGAGTTCGAGAAGCTGATGGACAAGTGCCTGACGCTGGCCGACTGGAAAGGCTTCGCCGCCCGGCGAAAGGAGAGCGCGCGCCGGGGTAAGCTGCGTGGCCGCGCGGTCACGCCTTACATCGA
>JBAUGC010000257.1:0-7008 GCA_049679485.1 Xanthobacteraceae bacterium | reverse complement strand
GATTGCGGCGCTGCCCGGACTGCGCCTCACCACGGTTGCGCGAGCACAGCAGTTGCCGGAGCGTCCGCCGGGACAAGGGCCGTTGCCGGCGGAGCCGCTCGCGTCGTGGAATGACGGGCCAGCGAAGCAGGCGATCCTCGACTTCGTGCGCGCCACCACCGACCCGGGAAGCCCCAAATTGGTGCCGCCCGAAGAGCGCGTTGCCACTTTCGACCAGGACGGCACGCTCTGGGTCGAGCATCCGATCTACAGCCAATTCATTTATTGCTTGGAACGTGTGCCGGCGGTGGTCAAGGCGAAGCCGGAACTGGCGAAAGTCGAGCCGTTCAAAACCGTGCTCTCT
Source organism: Xanthobacteraceae bacterium (assembly GCA_049679485.1). GTDB lineage: Bacteria > Pseudomonadota > Alphaproteobacteria > Rhizobiales > Xanthobacteraceae > BOG-931. The sequence goes on along the minus strand of JBAUGC010000257.1, from coordinate 6,665 downwards.
GGTGACCGCGAGGCGATTGCGAAGCTGCCGCTTCGAGGCCTGGAGGAAATTGCTGCTGCCACGCTCAGCGGCATGACGGTGGATGAGTTTGACGCCGAAGTGAAGAAGTGGCTTGGCAGTGCCAAAGATTCGCGTTGGAAACGTCCCTATACCGAGCTCACCTACCAGCCCATGCAGGAGGTGCTGGGTTTCCTCCGGGCAAACGGTTACAAGACCTACATCGTGACGGGCGGCGGCCAAGACTTCGTGCGGATGTATGCTGAGCGCGTCTACGGCATTCCGCCCGAGCAAGTAGTCGGGAGCGCGGGCGCAACGACTTTTCACTACGGCAAGGACGGCAAGCCCTTCCTGATCAAAGAGCCGAAATTCCTGCTCAACGATAACAATGCAGGTAAAGCGGAAAATATCCATCTCATGATTGGTCGGCGTCCACACGCAGCGTTCGGCAACTCGACCGGCGACCGGCAGATGCTGGAATACACTGGGGCCGGCGACGGCGCGCGGCTGATGATGCTCGTGCTGCACGACGACGCGCAGCGCGAATACGCCTACGGTCCAGCGCTGGGATTGCCGGACACTAAGATCGGCACCTTCCCGCCTGCGCTTTATGACGAAGCAAAAAAGAACGGCTGGTCGGTGATCAGCATGAAGAACGATTGGAAGCGTATCTTCGCATTCGAGTAGCCTCACAACCGACCGGTGATCCCGAGTTTTCTCAACCGATCTGGCAAAGGAGTTCCAAGATGCGCGCTCTTCTAACTATTGCAGCGGCCGTACTGGCAATCGGAATATCTGGAGTAAGCGCGCAAACCCCGCTCAGCGCCTACGTCGATGCCAACGGATACATCGACGTACAAAAGCTGACATGCGCTCAACTTGCAGACACCTATCAACAGGACGCCGACCTTCTTACGGCTTGGTACAGCGGCTGGTACAATGGCCTGGCGCATAAACATTTTCTCGATTACCGAAAAGGCAAGATCGTCGAACACCAGGTGATCGTTTACTGCCAGGAACATCCTGACCGGCGGATCATCGACGCGATGGCGGTTGTATTCCGGGACGATCGGGCAGCCCTTGGTGTGCAAATGAGGCTGATGCCGCCGCAGCAGTTGGCCTCTGTGCAACCCATACCTGTACCCCAGAACGGCACCATCAACCTCAGTGTGTTTTCTGCTGGGTTTATCGTTGGCGCGGGCGGCGGTGAAGGCACTCTGAACTTTGCTGGGCAAGTCTATCCCATTACCGTTGGTGGCATCGGGATCGGCATGATCGGGTTTGGCGGTGGCCAGATCGAGGGGGTCGCTTACAACATGCGAAGCCCGGCAGACATCGCCGGCACCTACGGCGCAGCAGGCGCGGGGTTCACACTCGTCGGCGGCGCAAGAGTGGCACAGCTGCAAAACGAGAACGGTGTCATCCTTCAAGTCCACGGCGTGCAGATCGGTCTTGAAGTAAACCTCGATCTTGCAGGTATGACGATCGCTTTGAAATAGCCGCTTGGGGCGCATAGGAAGTGGCTTTTTGAACTAGAGTCGACGAGCAACTTGCGAGTATTCCCTGCTGGCTGGTCTCCCGTGATCAACGTGCTCTCATTCTGCTGGGGTTACCGGTCAGTCACCGAACATTTGAAAAAAGGTGGGGCATCATGAAGAAGCTGTTGACTGCGATCGCTACGGCAATCGCATCGTTTGCGACCGTCATTGCGGCGCAAGCCGCGGATCTGCCGATGGAGCCGGTGTATAAGGCTCCCGTATTCGTCGCCGCCGTCTACAATTGGACGGGCTTTTACATTGGCGCAAATGCTGGTTATGGGTGGGGTAATCAGGATCCGTTCGGCGTGTTGACGAACCGGTTTGACGCCTTCAGCGTCCCGTTTTCAGGTTGGATGCTGGGCGGCACGGCCGGTGCTCAGATTCAATCGGGCCATGTCGTACTGGGCGTGGAAGCGGACGTTGACTGGTCAAAGATCACGGGGTCGGCAACCGTCATTCCTACCATCGGTGGGACGCTGCCGGGCGGTTGTGTTGGCCTCGTTAATTGCAAGACCTCGCTGAACACTAGCATCAACAGCGTCAGCACAGCGAGATTGCGCGTCGGGTATGCACTGAACAATTGGTTGCTTTACGCGACTGGGGGCTTGGCGCTCCTCGGCGCAAATACCAACGTCTCAACGGTCGGCGGTGTCGCATGCGCTACCGCTGTTCTCACGGCAGTCTGTTCGGGCACCGATTACCGGCTCGGCGCCACGGCCGGCGCCGGCGTCGAATACGGAATTACCCCTAACGTGAGCGCGAAGCTGGAATATCTGTATATTACGGCCGCTTCGTTGGAACTATCGCACCTCAATGTGGTGCGCGCCGGACTGAACTTCCGCTTCGGCGGCATTTGATCTGACATTCGGCCTGCCGCGCCGGATGCGCTTCCGTGATCTAAACAGAAAAGAGGAACATCACGATGTTAAGGAAAATAGCTTGGGCCACAACATTATCCTGGTGTCTCGCGGTTGGCGCGATGTTGGTCCCGTCGATTGGTCAGGCGCAAATGATGGTCGAAATGCCGCTGGTGACCTGTGCGCAATATCTTGCAATGCCGCCCGAGCAGTCGAGCGTCTTTGCCGCTTGGATGAGCGGTTGGTTCAATCAAAAAACGGGGTATACCTACATCAACCTGCAAGCATACGCGAGAAACGTCGCAAACATGCAGGCATGGTGTGCCTCCAACCCAGGAGAGCTAGTTATGACCGGTCTGCAACGTGCGACTGCCCCTAAATAAGTGAGCGCCATGAAAATCGCGATGAAAGCACTACGATCCATAATGGTTGGGGCTACCTTTTTTTTGACGGCCGGCTCCTACGGACCCGCAACGGCACAGATCATACTGGAGATGTCGCAGCTGAGCTGCCGAAACTATCTGGAGGCGCCCGCCGAGCGGCAGGATTTGATCGCTGCTTGGATGAGCGGCTATTTCAATGCGGCGCGTAACATGCCGACAGTCGACTTCGGTAGATTCGCCACCAATCGAGGTCTGGTCACGAAATATTGTCGGGGACACCGCAACGCCAATTTGATGAACGCCATTCGCAAGGTAGCCTTCTGAAATAAAGCCGGGCGGCAGGCGCGTCATGAGCGCGCCCGCCGCTAAGACTCAGTGTTCGGATGAGAAAACGCCTCGCAGCCGTTCTTCCGATCATTCTTTTCTGGGCCGATGGGGCGTTGGCGCAGACGGCCGCTCCGCTGAACAATGACGAAATCTCCAAGGAGACCGAGAATCCGGTCAGCCGGCAGATCACGCTGCCGCTGCGTTATCAAGCCGACTTACTGGATGGCGCGGACCAGCTGACAAAGTCGACGTTTGAGGTCGACCAAGCCATCGTGCCGTTCCGGCTCGATGACGATTGGTCGCTCATCACCCGGACCAAGCTTCCGGACGAGGTGCTGCCGCCGAAGAAGGCCGGGGATCCTTGGGCCGACGGGCTGAGCAACGGCTATACGACATTTTTTCTATCCCCGGAACACGGCCGCGATTTCTTCTGGGGTGCCGGACCCGTTCTCTATTATCCGGCGACCAACACATTGTTGGGTGCGACGAAATGGGGCTCGGGTCCCTCGGTGGCGTTCCTGCACAAGGACGCAGGTCCGTGGGTCTTCGGTTTCGTCGCCAATAACATCTGGACGTTCGACGGCGCGACGGGCAGCAATGCAACCGACCAGATGCTGCTCAATCCTTTCGTCAGCTACCACTTCGGCGACGGTTGGGCGTTGTCGTCTTCACCCCAAATCACAGCGAACTGGATCGCCACCGGCAACAAATGGACGGTTCCGGTCGGGGGCGGCGTCAGCAAGGTGATGCGGATCGGCGAACTTCCAATCAAGCTTGAGGTAGCCGCCTACTATAATGCGATCCGACCGACCGTGAGCCAAGACCCGTGGCAATTACAGGCCACGCTGACCTTTGTCTTCTCGGAGCAACAAACTCGACCAGTTCTAACAAAAGGGCCATAGATTGCGACTTCCGATATGGGTCAATAGTGTCACTTCGCACTGCGGAAACGTCTTCTCATCGTCGTGTCACCCTGAAGTAGGTCACAGAGGTCCCGATTGTCGCGTGATATTTTCCTCAACCGCTTGCAACGGCTATGCATCTCTAACCGGCCGAGAATCCTTCAGAGAACCAATCCGTCAAAATTCCAGGATAGCCACAAAAAAGATCCCCAAGCGATTTCCGCTCGGGGTTCCCAGATGATGCATCGGTTCAGGCTTATTGACCTTGCGACAGGGGATCGGGGATGAGGGTCGCTCGGTTGGCCTGATGGTTCAATCATACAGCGCTAAACTGCTTCCTCCATTGTATAGAGGGACGACGAACCGATACGAAGGTTTAGTGGTTATTACACATCTGGGGCGGTAAGCAATTTTTAGTCGGGAATGAAGCCGGGAGCAATTGCCACGGCTCCGCCCGGTACGAAGGTTTTGCGGTCGTTCCTCCAACGAGGGCGAAGCAAAATCGACCGGACGGAAGCCAGTGAGTATACTGAGATGATATGGTTCGACGTCCGTTGTCCCGGATCGGAAGGTCCGCTGGCTTCTCGCCCCTGAGGATGCGGTCGATGTACCTTGCTGCCGGACATTCGGGACGTTCCGCTGAATGCTAGCGGCCGATGCGGCCTCTACTCGGTTGCAAGCTCTGTTTGTGTCCGGTTGGCTCCCGGCCCGCCGCAGCAAACATGCTAAGTGCGAACCATGAGCGGAAGGCAGCCACGTCGCCACGAGATCCATCGAGACGCAGCCGACCCTCGCGAATTGCCTGGTCGATCGGGATATGGCCGAGCCAGATCTGCGTAAGCATACGTAGACTGGCTTCGACGAAAAGGTCGACGTCGAAACCCGGATTCCGGTAGCAAAGATCGACAGCGCCGTGCTCGAACACCAGCCAATAGCGACGCCGGCTGATTGGCACGCCCGAAAGCTGGAACTCGGCGACGTACCGGTGGTCGCGCGGCGGAGCGTGACCCGCGACGTTGCGGCGGATGTCCCACATCAAAAGGTCGGGGTCCAAATTCACGGTCTCGACGAGATCGTGACGGAGCCAGCGTTGTGCCCAGAGACCCATCTTCTCGACGACCGGGAAAAGCTCCTTCCCGGCTGCGGTTAGGTGATATTCGAAGCAGCCAGCGCCACGCCGGCGCTCGACGATGCCGGCGAATTGCAATTCCTTGAGCCGCTGCGCCAGCAGTGCCGACGACATGCGTGGCACGCCGCGCTGCAAATCGTTGAAGCGAACGCTCCCGCACAACAGTTCGCGAATGACCAGCGGCATCCACCGCTCTGCCAGTATCCCCGCGGCAAGCGCGACGGGGCAGAACTGCCCGTATCCATTCCTTTTAGCCATGCCAAATCCTAATTTAGCCCATGGGCAACCCACTTCAGATTTTAAAGTTGTCGTCGCTCGCTGTCGAGGCGAAGCTCCGGCAAATGCTCGAAAGGAGGTCTGGAATGACCCAATTTCTCGACCTGCAAGCGCTCGTACAGATCGTCGGTCCACGTTTTGCTGAAGGCGCCGCCGATCGCGATCAAGGCGACGTTTTTGTTGCTGAACACTATGACGTGCTAAAGGGCAACAAAGTCTTCGCGGCGCTGGTACCTGCCGACCTCGGCGGCGGCGGAGTGCGGCACAGCGCCATGTGCGCCTTTCTGCGACAACTTGCTCATTATTGTCCATCGACCGCGCTCGCGCTGTCGATGCATCAACATCTCGTGGCAGCGGCTGCGTATAATCATCGCAACGGCCGACCGGGGAAGAAGCTATTGGAGCGGGTCGCTGCCAACGAGACCGTGCTTATTTCGACCGGCGCCAATGACTGGATGGAATCAAGCGGTGCGATGGAGCGCGCCGACGGCGGCTTCCGCGTCAGCGCCAGGAAGCCGTTCGGCAGCGGTTCGCCCAAAGGCGGCGTGCTAGTCACCTCCGCTCCGTTCGAGGACCCCAAGGAAGGTTGGCAGGTACTTCACTTCGCCGTTCCATTCACTGCGCCGGGCGTCTCGCTTGCCGACGACTGGCGTGCGCTGGGCATGCGGTCGACCGGCTCGCACACTATCGTTCTCGACAGGGTCTTCGTGCCGGACGACGCCGTCTCGCTGCGACGACTTCGCGGCCGCTTCCATCCGGCGTGGAACGTCATTCTGACGGTGGCGATGCCCCTGATCATGTCCGTCTACGCCGGCGTGGCGGAGGCTGCTGCGGCTATCGGCCGGGATCAAGCAAGTAAGCGCCCAAGCGATCCGGCAGTCCCTTATCTGCTCGGCGAACTGACCAACGAGCTGACGATGGTGCAGCTTGCCATGGACGACATGGTTCGCTTGGCGAACGACTTAGACTTCGCGATGAGTCTTGAAGTAGCCAACGCTATCCTAGTGCGCAAAACAATCGTGGCAGATCACGTGCTGGTGACGGTTGAAAAGGCGCTTGAGGCGGCAGGCGGCGCCGGCTTCTACCGCAAGACCGGACTTGAACGGTTGTTGCGGGACGCACACGGAGCGCAATTCCATCCCTTGACGGGGAAACGGCAACACCGATTCACGGGCCGCATTGCTCTCGGTCTCGATCCGATCGCGGATGCTGCATGATGGCGCTTGCGAATAAACCGCCGCCAGTACCAACTTCTG
>JBAUGC010000256.1:0-2790 GCA_049679485.1 Xanthobacteraceae bacterium | reverse complement strand
CGGCCTCGCTGACCGATGTTTTCGATCGCATGGCAACGGCAATCTTCCTTATCGGTCCCGAACGCCGGATCATCTATGCCAATGCAGCCGGGGAAGCGCTGCTGGCGCGGAACGAACTCGTTTCGCGAAAGGACGGGCTGCTGCAGGCTCGTCATCATCCGATGATCACCGCCTTGTTTTTGGCTTTGGAGCCGGCCGAAACGCCGGACGCGGACGGCGACAGCGGCGGCATCACCTTGCCGCTGGAAACGGGAACGGGCGAACCATACGCCGCGCATGTGCTGCCACTGTCTTCCGGGCTGCGTCGGCGCGTGGGGGCCGCACACGGCGCGGTCGCCGCACTGTTCATCCGCAAGGCCGGCGTCGCCTGGGCCTCTCCAGCGGAGCTGGTTGCCAATCTTTATAAGCTGACGCCAAGCGAAATACGCGTGCTTCTTGCGGTCGTCGAGCACGCGGGGGTGCGCCAGGTGGCGAAGACGCTCGGCAGTTCCGAAGAGACTGTCAGATCCCACCTCAGGCACGTTTTTCAGAAGACTGGCGCCAAGCGGCAGGCGGACCTCGTTAAATTGCTGGCCGCCTTCGCGTCCTCGCCGGTCTGACCATCGTTCCCGTGACCTGAACAAAAGCGCCACATTGGTGCTTTTGGTCAAACATCACCCGATCGGGTGATGTGCCGCTCCGGTCTTTGCTCCTAAGCTGGAAGTCCTGACAACTCAGCCGACCGCCGTTTTTGGCATCTCGGAGTCAAAGCATGTCAGACACAACATTCAGTGAAGATGGCGACATCGATACGGTCACGGTCCTGACCTCGGGCGCCAATGTCATCACCGCAATCGGCGCGAGCGGCGGCGGCCTTGGACCCGGCTACGCCGGCGGTGAAGGCGCCGAGGTCGAGGGCACATTCGCTCTTTATTTTTGTCGCGTGTCGAACGGATCGGAGGCAGTGCCATGAGCGATCTGATCACTAACGGCGACTTCGAGATCGGCTCCAGCAGCACCAATGCACCCGGCGCGAATGCGTCGCTGGGGTTGGCAGCCGGTGACACGACCATGCAGGGCTGGACGGTCGTCGGCGGCACAAGCAACAGAAGTCTGATCTGGGCCGGCAGTGGGGCGTACGGCCTGACCGCCTATCCGGGCACCACCGACTTCCTGGACCTGACCGGCAATCTGGATCAGCAACCGGATTTCGGCGTCGAGCAGACGATCACGACCGTACCTGGGCAGACTTACGCCCTCACCTTCGAGGTCGGCGTCTCCTTAGGCTACGACCCTGGTGTGGTGGCGGTCAGCGTGATGGCTGGAAATCTCAACACCACCGTCACCGGACTGGCGGCCACCGGGACCAGCACCTGGGACCCTGTTACAATAGACTTCACGGCAACATCGACTGCGTCCACCATCCTCATCCAGGGCGATTCGCCGGGCGAATATATCGGCCTCGACGACGTCGCGGTGGCCACGACCACGAATGCCGCACCACCGGCGAACCTCGTCGCCAACGGCAGCTTCGAGCAGGCTACGGTACCGAACGGCCTGCCCGGGGCAGGCACCGGCACCCCGCTCGCTGGCGGAAGCACCGCGATCGCCGGCTGGACGGTGACCGGAACCTCCGATCTCGTCTGGATCGCCGACAACGCCAGCGCCGCACAAAGCACGCCGTTCGGCGACTATTTCCTCAACCTGGCCGGCAATCACGCGTTGAACAGCAACTACCTGGGTGGTGCGCCGTATGATGGCGTGATCCAGACCATCGCGACCGTGCCCGGCACGACCTACCAACTAACGTTCGACCTGGGCAACGACAACACCAGCGCGAACACCGGCCTGCTGCCAACCGGCAACGGCATCGCGGAGCCGTCCGGCAGTGGCGCCATGCCCGGGTGGACGGTGATCGGTGGGACTGCCGTCGGCAACGACGGGCTGGCGTGGCTGTCGAATGCCAACAGCTATGGCCCGACCGCGGAGACCGGCAGTTATTTCGTAAGTTTGGCAGGGTATCACGACAACACGCCGTATTTCGGCGTCTCGCAGACTGTCGCAACCACGGTGGGACAGACTTACGCGCTGACGTTCTGGCTCGGGGTGGACAACAGCAACGTCAATTACAGCGGCCCGATCGGGGTCTCGGTCACCGCGGGACCAGTGACGCAGACGATCGAGAACGTCAGCCCCTCGGGCCCCGGCAACCAATGGGTTGAGGAAACGGTGGACTTCACCGCGATCTCGGCGTCGTCGACGATCTCCATTCAGGGCGTGCAGGGCGACCAGTATATCGGGCTGGACAACGTTTCGCTGGTGCAGACCGGTAACGGCGCGACGGGGACCAACCTCATCACCAACGGCGACTTCGCGGCGCCGTCGATCAACCCGGTCGGTGTCAGCGTCACGGCAGGGTCGATGACGACGACGTTCAACAACGTCGCCCCGACCGCTCCGGGCAACACCTGGACGCCCGAGACACTGGACTTCACCGCGACCTCGACGACCACCACGATTTCATTCCAGGGCGACCAAGGGCAGAACTACATCGGGCTCGACAATGTGGTGGTCAGCATTCCCGCGGCTCCCAGCAGCCCGACCGGCGGGGTGTTCAGCGAAGACGGCGCGATCGATACCTTCACGGTTCCCACCTCGGGGACCTACGTCATCACCGCGATCGGGGCGACCGGCGGCGGTCTTGCAACCGGCTACACCGGCGGCGCAGGCGCCGAGGTCGAGGGCACTTTCACTCTAACCGCCGGCGACGTGCTGCAGATCCTGGTCGGCGGCGTGGGTTCCGGCCAGGAT
>JBAUGC010000255.1:0-2824 GCA_049679485.1 Xanthobacteraceae bacterium | reverse complement strand
GGATCCTGCTGGTAAAGGGCGCGAAAGTTGCCCGTTTTGCGCAGCCGCTCGCATTCCTTGCGGCTGAATTCATCGGGCCGCAGCAGCTCACCTTCTGTGCGTTTCCAGGTACGCCCATTGCCGAGGTGGAACACTTCATCGCGGGTGGCTTCGAACGGCAGAACGATCTGCTCCCACTCGCCATCGGCGAGCGCATGCCCGGCGAGATCGGCCTCATTAAGGCGGTGGGCGACAATGACGATGGCTCCGGTGCTCGGATGATCAAGCCGACTGCGAACCACATTGTCGAAGCGTTCATTGACGAAGGCGATGCGGACGTCGTTGTTGGCGTCTTTGATTTCCAACGGGTCGTCGATGACGATGTAATCGGCGCCGTATCCGGTCAGCTGACCGCCAATCGGCGCGGCGTAAACCCCACCGCCCGCCGTGGTGGCAAAGTCCGTCACGCGATTGCGATCGGCGGCCAGCCGGGTCGAAAACACCGCCTTGAACCATTTGCTGCGCAGCAGTTCGCGGATGCCATGGGCGATATCGGCCGCCAGATTCTCGCCATAGGTGATGACCAGCACCTTGGCGGCCGGTTGGCGGCCGAGGATATAGGCCGGCAGGCAAACCGAGCAGGCGAAAGTCTTCAGATGCCGCGGCGGCAGCGAGACGATTAGGCGCCGGTTCTGGCCGCGGGGCACCTGCCCGAGCTCGTGGCAGAGGTACCCGATGTAGGGATCTTCGAGCGGCTCGCCATGCGCCTTACGGACGAATGATTCGAAGTCCGTCCGCAGTGCGCGTTTGAGTTCCGGCGTCATTCCGGCTGCTCCGCGCGTCGTGGCTGATCGAGGCCTTGCCGTTCGCGCTGTTCCAAATGCTTGAGGATCTCCAAGTCGCCTTCGCTCAGCTCTTCGTCGGCGTCGTGCGACTCCGGCGAGCGTTGCAGGTAGGAGACAACAACGCTCATCGCGCGCAAATTGCCGGCCAGAGCAAGCTCCACGAGCGTGCGGATCAGCGCGCGCTGCTTGCTGATCGGCTCCTTGTCGGCGCTCGACACCGGCTCGCCGAGCTCGGCCATGAGCTCGCTGCGAAACGAAGGCTGCTTCTTCGGGCGACCGCTAGGATTGCCCGACTGCCCCTTCTTGAAGCGGGTCGAAATTGGCGGTCGGCCGCGGCCGACCTGATACGCGGAACTAGCCATAACAGGGACCTGATGCTACGCAGATTCTATGATCGTGTGGGCTGTTTGCACCGTGCTTCGGCGCCCAGCTCGACGGCTCAGTAGATGACCTCTGTTTTGATGTGGAGAATCGGACCGGCGAGCCGGCGCATGATCGCTTCGCGCCCAGTGGAGCACAGGCCGGACTCTTGCCCGGGATGACGATCGAGGGTCATCACCGACAAGCGCGTTCGGCCAACTGCAACCGCAGGACGTTCGATCGTGGCCGGCGCCGCGAAACGGCGGGCGTGAGCGGTCGGCACCGTAAAACGGTGTGCGTGAGTGACGATCTGCTCCGCCGCGCGCACCGCGGCTCGGAGTTTGCCTTTCGAGACCGCGCAAAATTGCCGCAGGTAGAGCTCGCGCCATGGGGCGCGCGCAGGAATGCAGATCCGTTTAAGGATAACGACGTTAACAAGCGCACGCAGCCGTGCGGCTTCCGAGTCACGGTCGCGCTCGATAGGATGGATCAAGTGCGGGTGCTGGTGGGCGATTCTTGCAATAAGCGCCCTGCCGCCGGGAGCGCTGGCGGCGAGAATGGCCGCAGGGCTGAAGAGCTCGACGTACCGCTCGAGGGTGCCCTCCAACTCGTCACGGTCAGCCCGCCCGCGAAACTGATCGAGGATGACGTACTGATCGGCCCCGACGCTCCACGCCTGAATGACGCTGACGGCAGGTCGCCGGTCGCTGCTCTTACCGAAGTAAGCGCTGATGACGATCGGCGCCGAATTCGAATCGCAGACGGAAGTATCGTAGACGGAACTGGGAAAATCGCCGGCAGTGATCGCCGGCAGATCTAGAGCATGAATGTTTCCGGTCATTAGGCCTTTTGTTCCTGCATCGATCGTTGGGATCTGGCGCTGAAATCGCGCTGGTTTGGTTCGGTATAGGCACTGGAGTTGAAGTGCCCATGCCGAAATTGCTTATTCCGGGTCCAAGAGTAGGACGCGAACGGTGGCAAGCTGCGTGTAGCCGATGATCGCAAAGCGCACATAGTCGCGAACAGGGATCGCTCGCCTTGCGCCGCTCATGAGCACGGCGTGCACGTCGTCATACCCCGTGGTGACGCAAATAGGACCTGGCCCCGAGTTTTTCACGATAGCCACGGAGGCCGGCAGGTGATTGCCGATCGTTTCTGGCTCACACGCTTTCACCCGCAGCGTCCGTCGTCCGTTTTTAACGGGCGCGGTGATCAAATTAGAGCCAGCTTGCTTTAAAGGCGCGGCGTTGACGCCGCGTCGACTTTGAATTCGCATTATTGATTTTTCCTTGTTCTAGCTTCTGGTCGAGCAACCTCGCTCACCGGATCCGAGATATTCAGGCGCCTCGGTCGGAACAACGGGGGCCTCGGTCGGGACGATTAGATAAATTCGCAAAATCCGATCACCTAAAAAGAACTGGTCTCAATTCAAAGCCTGCCCGCGCAGGCGGTGTGCTAATCTATTGAAATTTCTTCGGCTTTAGCCACAATGTCGGATAGCACGCGCTCAATTGTGCCGGCTGCCGGCAATCCGCGTATTTTGTCACTTTTCGCAATTTCGTGAATCCTTTTGCTCGCCTCCACGAGTTTCATCCGCTCTGGGGTCTTCTTATGGTGCTTTATTATGTAGGCGCCGATAT
>JBAUGC010000254.1:0-11396 GCA_049679485.1 Xanthobacteraceae bacterium | reverse complement strand
CCCGTAGGGCAGGGTGACGTCGGCGACAAAGTGATGCGCACCGACGATCTTCCGGACTGGAAAATCGGCGACCGGCGCGTTCACATGCGGGACAAGATGCAATCGCCCCGGTCCGAGCCATGAGCCTTTGACCGCAATGTCCGTCAAATTATACGCGACGAGCTGACAGATTTCCGCGTGTCCCTCTACGCCCGGAATGAGCTTTAGGTTGATCTGCGTCTTGGACAATATCGCCGTGGTGCGCTCACCGTTTCCGGCCATGCTTTCGTGCTTGTAGCCCATTGTGCCCATGGCGACGAGCTGCCCGGCATATTCCAACGTCCCGGTCAAAGTGTCCTTGACAATTTCCAGCTTCGGATGGGCGTACTTCTTCGGGAAGCCCCAAATCTCCCGGCCGGCAGAGATCGGCGGATCGTCGTCGAGGTACATCTGTACAACGAAATTGGCTTCGTGCCCTTCAAAGCGGCACGGCAGCACCATTCCGGATTCCGTGTAATCGCCGAAACCCGAACTATCCGGCATCTTGATCCACTCGTAGTGCACGAGCGGCTGATCGACGGGTTCGAGCGGTTCCGGCAGATGGTCACGCACGACGTCCGGATCGGTTTCGTAAGTGATGACCATGAACTCCCGGTGGACAAAGCGGTACGGACCGGCCGGATAGCTCGGCCCTGCGGCCGGCATCGACGGCAGCTTCAGGATGTCTTCTTTGCGCATGGATCCGCTCTATCGATGGGCGGTCCAGCTGCGATCGATGGCGGGTTTACTTGCTCGCATCCAATCCCCCTCAAACAAAAATCCCGGCGAGCAGCCAAAGCGGCATAGTGTGAAACGGTGCCGACACTCTTGTGACAATCGTTCACATATCACCTTGTGGCAATTGTTCACCTATCATATTGTCATTTGCCGGTCACGTCGTTTCGCAAAGCTGCACGCCTTTGATCATCGCGACGTTTGAGTGACCCGCCATGCACGATGTCCCCGGCAATCTTAAAGAACGTCAGTCCCGCGCCCCCCGATCGTCCGAGAGGTGGCGCCCTGAGCGATGCGATCGCATAGCGCTCGTCCTGCAAGGCGGTGGTGCGCTGGGCGCTTATCAGGCCGGCGTTTATCAGGCGATGCACGAGGCCGGGGTCGAGCTGGACTGGGTTTCGGGCGTGTCGATCGGCGCGATCAATTCGGCGATCATCGCCGGCAATCCGCCCAAGCGCCGGTTGGGTCAGCTGCGAGCGTTCTGGGATATGATCACCGAACGCAAGATCTGGCCGTTCACGCCGGACGGCGATATTTTCCGCAAAGCCCGCAACGCGCACAGCTGTCTGGTCACCAGCGTTGCCGGGCAACCGGGCTTTTTCAAGCCGACTTTCCCTAATCCTTGGATGAGCCTGACTGGCGCGCGCACTGCGACGAGCTATTACGACACCTCCCCCTTGCGCGATACGTTGACGGAGCTGGTGGACTTCTCGCTCATCAACGAACGCGTCACTCGTTTTTCGGTCGGCGCCGTCAACGTGCTCACCGGCAATTTTGTCTACTTCGACAACGCCAAGGAGGAGATTGAGCCCGAGCACATCATGGCGAGTGGCGCGCTGCCGCCGGCGTTGCCAATGGTCAAGATCGGCACCGATCATTTTTGGGATGGCGGCATCGTCTCCAACACGCCGCTGCAACATCTGCTCGACCAGGAGGACAAGCTGAATACCCTGGTTTTCCAGGTCGATCTTTTTAGCGCACGCGGGGTATTGCCGCGCGACATCCAGGAGGTCTTGGCTCGCCAAAAGGACATCACCTATTCGTCGCGTACCCGCTACACCACCGACGTGTACCGGCGCATCCACAATTTGAAGATGCTGTTGGCGAACGCGCTGGCCAAGATTCCGTCCGGGGAGCTGAACGATGAAGATCGGCGGCGAATCGATCAACTCGCGGATCTGCCGGAAATCACCATCCTGCATATCATCTACCAGCAGAAGGCCTACGAGGGGCACGCCAAGGACTATGAGTTCTCCGGCACCTCGATGCGCGAGCACTGGCAAAGCGGCTACGAAGACACCCGCCGGACGCTCAAGCGGCAGGAGTGGATGACCATGCCGGCGCCGGGCTCCGGCGTGGTCGTCCACGATGTTCATCGCCACGAAGACTAGCCTTAAGTTCCCGGCCTCGCGAGTAAACTCACTCGAGCTCCTGTGCGGCTGTGTTGCCCAAAGGAAAAGCCCGGCCTTTAGGGCCGGGCTCATGAGCATGCAGTTTGCCGGGATCACTTGAAGTGACCGTGGTTCCTAACGTGCTGAGCATTTCGCACGAGCCGGAAGCGCGGGTGATGACCGCAGTGATTACACGGCGGGAAGTGTTCACCAAACACGCAGGTCACCTCGTGTACGTCATGATGTACAGTGTCGTGCGTGACCTCGTAGATTCCAGATGCGAGAACTTTATCACCCGGCTTATAGACGGTGCTCTTGATTTCAGCGACTGTGGCCATTCTGGCCTCCTTTAAAAAGGAGAGCCGGTTGACCGCAGGCTGCGATCCATCCAAGATCGAATCGCCTTTTCTGGGCCTGTCCTGCGCCGGCTCTCAACCACGCAGGGCGGTAGTTACGAGGCCGTCGGGTGTTCCATACCCGGCGGCCTCGTTCATTCCAAACTGGAAACTAGCCGGAAATGAAAAGGAAATCAATGCAGTAGCTTAACTATTGCGTCTATATTTTATCCTGCTTTATCAACAGCATAGCTTTTCATAAATAAAAGTTACTTGGAAATGACGTTATCCACTGCTACATGCCGACCATGGCAATGCAATACGTGCTACCCAACCACTGGATAAAGTACGACCTGTCTGCGGTCGTTATGGAACTTACTGAGGCAAAGGCCGCAGTACTTTCGCTAACCTCCATACCGTTTCAGCGCGCTTGGGCGGAAGCGTTGCAAGAGATGGAACTCAAGCGCGAGGTTGCGGGAACATCAAAAATAGAAGGTGCAGATTTTACTGACCGCGAGCTTGATGAAGCTATCGGCGAAATCGCCCCCCAAGAGGATTTAACCCGGTCTCAGAAGCAAGCGCGCGCCGCGG
Source organism: Xanthobacteraceae bacterium (assembly GCA_049679485.1). Lineage (GTDB taxonomy): Bacteria > Pseudomonadota > Alphaproteobacteria > Rhizobiales > Xanthobacteraceae > BOG-931. The sequence continues at coordinate 8,326 of JBAUGC010000254.1, read as the reverse complement.
TGCGCACTTATAGATGGCTTGCTTCAGTTCCACGTGAGCGCCCCATCAATGAGGAATTGATCAAGCATATTCATCGGCTAATCGTGACCGGCTGTGATGATGATCATTGTCAGCCCGGCGAGCTTCGGCGGTGGGGACACAATGTTACGTTTGGGCGTCCGAGACACAGGGGTGTTGAAGGAGGGACAGAAGCTCATACGGCATTTAAGCGACTCATAGGCGCTGTAAATCAGGAATTTCAGGGTCATGACTTGCTGATCCAGTCGCTGGCACTGCATTACCACGTCGGCGCAATGCATCCTTTTGATGATGGGAATGGGAGAACCGCCAGGGCATTGGAAGCGATGATGCTGCAGCGTGCACAGTTAAAGGACTCTTTGTTCATTGCGATGTCCAACTATTATTATGATGAAAAAGACACCTATCTCGTTACTCTAAGTGAGGTGCGCGCCCGAAGCTATGATCTCACAGCGTTCTTGAAATTTGGACTAAGAGGAATTGCGGTTCAGTGCAAACGCCTTCTCAGGGAAATAACTCGACACATTTCCAAGAGTCTGTATCGAGACGTAATGCATCAGATGTATGGCCGTCTTCGTTCTACCCGTAAGCGCGCTTTGGCAGACCGCCAGATAGCAATTCTGCAATACATGTTATACAAAGACAGTCCGGTTATGCTCGGGGAACTACTCGATGCAACGAACAAGCACTATTCGGGTTTAGCTGCGGGAGCGAAGGCGGTATATCGTGACATTAACCATCTGATCATGCTCCGCGCGATTCATGCTGAGAAGCAAGACAAGAGCTACAAATTAACAATACGTCTAGAGTGGCCAACTGAGATCACCGAGACTGAGTTTTATAAAGAGATCGACAAACTTCCAGCTGCGAAGACGCGACTGGCAGCATATTCATCATATTAGGAACTATTCCTTGGATTCTCTCTTTCTTCTTTCTAACATTTTGCGGCAATCCCTAACCCGGATCAAAAAAGAAACAGCCCGGCGCCGAGACCGGGGCTTCGTCGGCAGCTAAGCCCAGATAGCGGGAAACGATTCCGGCTTATTCGGCATATCCCACCACGCAAACTCTACCCGGTCACGTGGCTCCGGTTTATAGGTTTTCACTGCCTCATCAGCAGTGGCGCACTCAATCATCGCGCAATGAAATACGACTTTTCCATCCAGAAACGGTCGGTGCACGCGGATAACGGGAAATAGGTTTATAGCTTTGTCCTCCTAATTGCCGAGAAGATTTGAATACCGAATTCGGAAGCCGGCTTGGTGAATTTCCTTCCAAATGCCCCAAGTTCCGGCCACAGCCCGCGTGCTCAAAATTTTGCCCCCGCCGCCGCCTAGCTCGGCATCACCCCCGCCGCAACTCGAATCTACAAAGTAATTCAAAGCGATAGTTGCTGGCACGCCGCTTGCTCGTAGCTAGGCAAGAGTAGGGGCGTTGGCCGGCCGGTGGCTCCGCTTGGGCGTCTCGGCTGCCTTAAGACTATTGGAGCCGAGACATGGATTACGTGAAGCCTGCTGACGTTGCGTCCGCCATGATCAATGCGGGGCGCACCAAGCTCGCGTTGTCGCCGGTCGATCTCGTCATCCGCGGCGGGCTCGCGGGCGCTATCCTCGCGGCGGCAACAAGTCTCGCCATCACCGGCGCAGTGCAGACCAATCAGCCGCTGGTCGGCGCGCTGATCTTCCCGGTCGGTTTGATCCTCATCGTGCTCCTTGGCCTAGATCTCGTCACCGGCAGCTTCGGTCTGTTGCCGCTGCCGTTGATCGAGAACGACGCCGAGAGCAAAACAATTCTCGCAAGTTGGGGCTGGGTCTTCCTCGGCAACCTGATCGGCAGCGTCGTTTATGGCGGTCTGCTCGCGATCGCGCTCACCAATTTCGGCGCCACGGCGCCGGCTGGCGTCGCCGCCAAGATCATCGCCATCGCCCAAGCTAAGACCACGGGCTACGACGCCCTCGGCTATGCCGGCATGATCACCGTCTTCGTCAAGGCCATCCTTTGCAACTGGATGGTCTGCCTCGCCATCGTTGCGGCGATGACCACGTCGTCGACCATCGGCAAGATTGCCTGCGCCTACATGCCGGTCTTTATCTTCTTCGCCCAGGGCTTCGAGCACTCGGTCGTCAATATGTTCATTATCCCGACCGGCATGATGATGGGCGCCAAGGTCACCGTCGCCCAGTGGTGGCTGTGGAATCAGATTCCGGTGACGCTCGGCAATTTCGTCGGCGGCTTCGTGTTCACGGGACTAGCCCTCTACATCACGCACAAACCCCGTACGGCTGCGCCCGCGCCTTTGGCCGCGCCGACGCAAGTGCCGGCCGAATGAGCGAGAGCGACCTCAAACCGGCGGCCGCGGAGCAGACCGGCGACTTCAACCCCGAACAGAAACGCTACCTCGAAGGGTTCGTTGCCGGGGCGCAGATCGCCAAGGCGGCGAAGAGCGTCTCCGGCGGAGGTGCTGCCGGCGCGGCCGCTCCGGCGCCCGAGCCGGTCGGGCCGGATGCGGCCGCTCTGAAAGCGCAGAATCGGCTGCTCGCCTCGGGCGGGAAACTGTCCGATCAGGAAAAGTTCAAGCGCGAGCAACATCCGTTCGACACCTATGAGCGGCTGAAGGACCACGCCGCCAAAGGCGAATATCCCAAGCCCGCCGACAATTTCCGCTGGCGGTTCTTCGGCCTGTTTTATGTTGCGCCGAACCAGAATTCCTATATGTGCCGCCTGCGGATTCCGAACGGCATCCTCAAGGCCGCGCAATTTGCCGGCCTCGCCGATCTCGCCGAGCGTTATGGCGGCGGCTATGCGCATGTCACCACGCGCGCCAACATCCAGATCCGCGAAGTCAAAGCGCACGACGCAGTCGCTATGATCGAGGCGGTCCAGGATCTGGGACTGTGCTCGCGCGGCTCCGGCGCGGACAACATCCGCAACGTGACCGGCACGCCAACCGCCGGGATCGATCCGCAGGAACTGATCGATACCCGGCCGTTCGCGCGCGAGTGGCACTTTCACATCCTCAACGATCGCTCGCTCTACGGCCTGCCGCGCAAGTTCAACGTCGCCTTCGACGGCGCCGGTACCATCGCGGTGCTGGAGGACACCAACGACATCGCCTTTCAGGCCGTGCAGGTGAACGATGGCTTCGGGCTTGCGCCCGGTGTCTGGTTCAAGCTCGGTCTCGGCGGCATTACCGGGCATCACGATTTTGCCCGCGACACTGGCGTGCTGGTGCAGCCGAAAGACGCCTGCAAGGTGGCTGACGCCGTGGTGCGGCTCTTCATCGAGCACGGCAATCGCACTGACCGCACTAAGGCGCGCCTGAAATATGTGCTCGACGCCATCGGCGTCGAGAAGTTCGTGGCTTTGCTGGAAGAGACTCTCGGCCGCAAGTTCGATCGCGCCGTGCCCGGCGTGGTGGCGCCGCGTCCGGCGTTTGATCGCACCGCGCATCTTGGCGTTCATCCGCAGAAGCAAGACGGCCTGAACTGGATCGGCGTGGTCGTTCCGGTCGGCTACCTTTCGGTCGCGCAGATGCGCGGACTAGCCGATATCGCGCGCGGACTGGGCGACGGCGATCTGCGGCTCACGGTGTGGCAGAACCTCCTGATCTCGGGCGTGCCGACCGAACAGGTCGCTGCGGCAAGAGAGCGGATCGAAGCGCTCGATCTTGCGACTAAGACCAATCCGATCCGCGCCGGCCTGGTCGCCTGCACCGGCAATACCGGCTGCAAGTTCGCGGCGTCCGACACCAAGCGTCATGCCGAGGAGATCGCGCGCTGGTGCGAGACGCGTGTCGCGCTCGACACGCCGGTCAACATTCATCTGACCGGCTGCCATCATTCCTGCGCGCAGCACTTCGTATCCGAGATCGGGCTCTTGGCGTGCAAGGTCCAGGCGGACGAGGAGGCCGATCCGGTCGAGGGCTATCACATCCTGGTCGGCGGCGGCTTTGGGCCGAACGCGGCGCTCGGCCGCGAAATTTATCGCGATGTCGTCGCCGAAGACGCGCCGCGCACCATCGAGCGCATTCTCAAAGCTTACCTCGCGCACCGCGCCTCGCCCGAAGAAACCTTCCTCGCCTTCGCTCGCCGGCACGAGATCGGTGCCTTGCAAGCCATGACCGAGCTTGAGGCCGCCGAATGAGCATCACGCCGCGGCCGCCGATCCCGACATTCATTCCTGAGTCGGCGCCATTCACGTCGGAGCAGCGGACCTGGCTCAATGGCCTGTTCGCCGGATTGTTCGGCCTGCAGGAGAGCGTCACGCCGCTGTCTGACGCCGATGCCGCGAAGTTGCTTGGCGGATTGATCGGCGGCGGCGCGCAACCGGCAGCAGAACCCGAGGATGACGGCGCGCCGTGGCACGATCCCGCCATGCCGTTGCCCGACCGCATGAAGCTTGCGGAGGGCAGGGCGCTGCCGCGCCGGCTGATGGCTGCGATGGCGCAGCAGGATTGCGGCCAGTGCGGCTATAACTGCAAGGACTACGCCGATGCGCTGTTCGGCAAATCGGAGAAGCGGCTGAACCTGTGCGTGCCGGGAGGCAAGGAAACCTCCCGCATGCTCAAGCAGCTCTATCAGCAGCTTGATTCCGCGCCTGGGCCTGCGGTCGCGGCCGAGCCGGCAGCACAACCCGCGCCCGCACTGGCGACGCCGCCCGGACGCAGCCGCGACAATCCGGTCTACGCCACATTCCTCTCCCGCCGCCGCCTCAACAAGCCGGGCTCCGAGAAAGAGACCTGGCACATCGACATCGATCTCACCGGCACTGATCTCGATTATGTCGTCGGCGATTCATTCGGCATCTTTCCCGCCAACGACCAGGAGCTCGTTGCAGGGGTGCTCGCCGCGCTCCACGTGCCGCCGGATTTTCCCATTGGCGATCGCACGCTGCGCGAGGTGCTGACCGACGGCGTGTCGCTGTCGCCGGCACCCGATATGCTGTTCGAGCTGATTTCGTATCTCACCGGCGGCGAGCGCAGGCAGAAGGCCAAGCGGCTTGCCGCCGGCGAGGACCCCGACGGCGATGCCGCGGCCCTCGACGTGCTCGCCGCCTTGCACAAATTCCCCGGCATCAGGCCCGACCCCGAAGCCTTCATCGAGGTGCTCGATCCGCTGCAGCCGCGCGTCTATTCAATTTCATCATCGCTGAAGTCCAGTCCCGGCCGGGTTTCGCTCACCGTCGATGCCGTGCGCTACGAAATCGACAAGCGCACCCGGCTCGGCGTCTGCTCGACCTTCCTCGGCGGCCGCATTGCGCCCGGCGACAAGATCAGAGTCTACGTGCAGAAGGCGCAACATTTCGCGCTGCCGGACGATCCGAGCAAACCAATCATCATGATCGGGCCCGGCACCGGGATCGCGCCGTTCCGCGCCTTCCTGCACGAGCGCCAGGCCGTCAAGGCGCCGGGGCGCAACTGGCTGTTCTTCGGCCATCAGCGCAGCGACTATGATTTCTTTTATGAGGAGGAGCTGGTGGCGATGCGCACCGCCGGGTTGCTGACCCGGCTGACTCTGGCGTGGTCGCGCGACGGCAACGAAAAGATTTACGTCCAGCACCGGATGCGTGAGGTCGGCTGCGATCTCTGGTCGTGGCTCAACGACGGCGCGCATATCTACGTCTGTGGCGACGCGCTGCGGATGGCGAAAGACGTCGAGACGGCGCTGACCGACATCGTCGCCGAGCATGGCGGCTGCTCGCCGCACGACGCGGCGAGGTTCGTCGCCGAACTGAAAACCAGCGGTCGCTATCAGGCCGATGTTTATTAGGAACTGAAGGCGCGGCGCGCCGGCGAGAGCTTACCGCCGTTCCAACATCATCCGCAGCCCGTGGCGCGGCCGCAGCGTGATCAGGCCTTGCGGCTCGACCGGATGACCGGGCTTCAGATGCAGTCGATATCTTTGTGAGATAGTGGCGAGAATGAGGATCGCCTCGGTCATGGCGAACGCCGCGCCGATGCAGATGCGCTGTCCGGCGCCGAACGGCATGTAGGCAAAGCGCGGGCGTTCGGCGACGCGCTCCGGCAGGAACCGTTCCGGGTCGAAGCGGTCCGGATTTTCCCAAAGCTGCGGCTTGCGATGCAGGAGCCACGGCATGATCAGCACCTCGGCGCCGGCCGGAATGCGATGGCCGAGGATTTCGTCGGGGGCGATCGGCTGACGTCCGGTGGTGTGCGCCGGCGGATAAAGCCGCATCGATTCCTCGATCACCATGCGGGTGTAACGAAGATTGGCGACGTCGGCATAAACCGGCGTGCGGCCGTCGAGTACGTCGCGCAGTTCGTTGTAAAGCTTGGCTTCGACGGCGGGGTGCTGCGACAGCAGATACCAGGTCCAGGACAGCGCCAGCGACGTGGTCTCGTGTCCGGCCATGAAAATGGTGACGACCTGGTCGCGAACTTCCTTTCCGGTCATGCCGCCGCCGGTCTCGCTGTCGCGGGCGGCGAGCAAGCGAGCCAGCAGATCTTTCGGCTCGGCGTCGGGCGCACGGCCGCGTTCGGTCAACAGCTGGTCGACCTTGGCGTCGAACTCGTCGAAGATTCCATCCGTCGGCAGCGGCGCCATCAGCCGCGCGAGCCATTGCGGAAAGTGCAGCAGGTCGAAAACGCTCGGCCGGACCAGAGTCTGATACTGACTGACGCCGCCCTCGACGACATCGACGATCTCGTCGGAATCCGAAGAGAACATCGCGCGCGAGATGATGTGCAGCGTAATGTGCATCATCTCGGCGGCGACATCGCGTTCGCGCGGCTCCGCCAGCGCGTCCCACTCTGCCAGCAGGTCCTCGGTGACGCCGGTCATGATCGGGGCGTAGCCGACGACGCTGCGCGGATCGAACGACGGCGCCATGATGCGGCGATGCCGCCGCCACGTCTCGCCCGCGCTGGGTAAGAGGCCGCGGCCGAGGCCGGGTTCAAGCAGGCGGCGGCCGACTTCCGATTTGGTGTAGTTCGCCGCGTTGTCGAGCAGAACATATTTGATCGCGCCCGGTTCGTTGATGATGAACATGCGCCGCCACAAAATACGCTGCGTAATGATGTCGGCGGCGAAGTTCTCCGGAGGGTGTGCGGCGAGCGCATTGTCGCGCATGTCGCGGAGCGATCGCCGCATGCTGGTCGGACCTTTCGGCCGGCGCGGCGCGGCAAGGGTGGGGAATTCAGTGCTGTCGATAGCGCTCATCGCCGCCTCGTGGTCTTGGACGTATTCTTGGACCTATTCGGTGAAGCGCACTTTCGTGTTCACTATAGCAAAAGGACTGCGGCTGAGAACCGCCGTATGGCCGCGGGCATTTCTGTCGCACGTGAAAGGGTTTACGCCCACGATGCCACGGCCCCAAGCGCGCGGTGGCCTTGAGATCGACATGATGCAATTGCTATATTTCATACATGGGGACGCAGGGGTTGCGCATTCGCCTAACGGATGCCCGGAATGTTGCTTGCGGGAGCAGCACGGTAGTCGCGGTTATTGCTACCTCGTTGGTGCTGGCGACAGCTTTGGCGGGATGTTCGTCGTTTTCCTCGCCGTCTTCCTCCGCCCAAACCTCGGTTGCTCCACCGCCGCCGCAGTATAGCGCCGCGCCCGCGCCACCCGTTGCGGATGACGCGGCAGCGTCCGCCTATCCCTATCCGAAACAATCGCTGGTAGAGGTGTTCAAAGACACCTCGGATTCGCCGCCGGCGAAGAACGTGCCGCGCCCGCCGAGCACGTATACGCCCGCGGGCCAGCCGTATCAGGCCAACCCGCCATACGGCGCCGCTGCTGGCGCTCCTCCACCCCAGCCACCTCCCGCGGCTGATGCCCAGGCCGTGCCGGGCTATCCGCAGCAATCGTTGTTCGATGTGTTCTCCTCGAAATAGTCCGCCGGGCGCCGAACCGGCACATGGTTTGATACGGCGCGTCGTGTATTTCCCGCAATTTTCAGAATGGCTGGGGAACTAGGATTCGAACCTAGATTAACGGAGTCAGAGTCCGCTGTTCTACCGTTGAACTATTCCCCAAAGTCCTTGTTCTTACGAGGCTTCTTGCGTTCCGCAAAAGTTCTTAGCCTCTGAATAGCCTCTCACACATTATATGTATCGAAGCGCGACGGAGACTTAAGCGATTTAGCCCGACTTTCCAAGCGCCGTCGGATGCTCGCGAACGAGCATTATCCTATGGAGCTGGCCTTCGCCGTCGGTGGGGTCTTTGACCGACGGGTTTGTCGGCTACATGACCGACACCCTTTAGCCGCTGCCTTTTTCGCATTGCCTTCAGGGTGTCACACGCGCGGAAGTGAAAATTTGCGCTGATCCAAGAGCGTGGTCGTGTGT
>JBAUGC010000253.1:0-10735 GCA_049679485.1 Xanthobacteraceae bacterium | reverse complement strand
GGTGAAAAACTCAGCGATGTCCTCGTAGGCCGACCAATTGACCGGCACGCCGAGGTCATAGCCGAATTGCTTTTTGAATCCTTCCTTGAGCTCAGGTCGTTGGAACCAGTCGTAACGGAACCAGTAGAGATTAGCGAATTGCTGGTCGGGAAGCTGATAAAGCTTGCCGTCGGTAAAAGTGGCGAAGGACAAGCCAATGAAATCCTTGAGATCGAGGTTCGGATTGGTGATGGCCTTGCCGTCGCCCGCCATGAAGTCAGTCAGCGAGCCGCCGACGATGTCGTTGAAGCGCGGATGGGTGCCGATAAAATCGGAATCGTTCATCCAAAAATCGTAGATCGGCTTGCCGGACTGGATTTCGACTTCGATCTTGTCGACGATCAGGCCCTCGTCCATCATTTCATGATTGACCTGGATGCCGGTGATCTCGGCGAACGCCTTGGTCAGCGTCTTCGATTCATATTCGTGAATGCCGAGAATTTCAGACGCGCAGCTGACTTTCATGCCCTTGAACGGCTGCGAGGCCTTGATGAACCAATCCATCTCGGCCATTTGCTGATCCTTTGTCAGCGTCGAGGGTTGGAACTCGGAATCGATCCACTTCTTTGCCGCATCCAATTGCTGGGCGTAGCTTGGCGTCGGCGTAAGCAACGCGGGCGCTCCCACGGCAACGGCCGCTGTCGCCGCCGCCGCTCCCTTCAACACGTCACGTCGTTTCATATCCATTGTCGTTCCTCCCACTAACCCGCGCGCTTTATGCGCGTGGGTATCTGATGCCCGTCAGGCAAACTTGAACATCGCAAACCCGTACACAACGGACGCCGCGAGCGGATACCAAAGCGCGCCGCCGCCGAACCGTATCCAGAGAATGAAGATGAAAGCGGAGCCAATCAGCGACACAAAGAACCGGTCGCCGCGCTGGGTCGGAAAGCCGAGTATACCCATGCGCGGCGGCTGCGGCCGGAAGATCGCCAGCAGTGTCAGGACCACGAGAGCGAGACCGATCAGGCAGAAAAAGAGCGCCGTCTGCCAAGTCCACGCCATCCACGCCAGCATCGCGCAGGCTCCTTTAAACCCGGCCAAGGGCGAAGCCCTTGGCAATGTGATTGCGCACGAACCAGATCACCACGGCACCAGGAATCATTGTCAGCACGCCCGCCGCGGCGAGCAGGGACCAATCCATTCCGGACACGGAGTAGCTGCGCGACATCACCGCCGCGAACGGCAGCGCGTCGGTTGCCGTCAATGTCGTTGCCAGCAGTTGTTCTACCCACGAGAACATGAAGCAGAAGAACGCAGTGACGCCGACGCCGTTGGCGATCAACGGCAGGAAAATTCGTATGAAGAAGTGGGGAAACGAATAGCCGTCGATCGCCGCCATCTCGTCGATCTCTCGGGGTACGCCGGCGACGAATCCCTCGAGGATCCAGACCGCCACGGGCACGTTAAAAAGGCAATGTGCCAAGGCAACTGCCCAGACAGTGTCGAAGAGGCCGATGGCATAATAGAGATTGAAAAATGGCATGGCGTATACGGCCGCCGGCGCCATCAAATTCGACAACAGCCAGAAGAATAAATACTTGTCGCCGATGAAGTGATAACGATTGAACGCATAGGCGGCTGGCAGCGCGGCTGTCACCGAGATGACCGTGTTGATCGCGACGTAGGTGAGCGATACGCCGAATGCGTGTACCCAGGTCGGATCTTTGAGGATGTAATAGTATTTCTCCAGCGATGGATGATGTGGCCAAAACGCTAGAGCTGACATGATCTCCTCGTTACTGCGCAGGCTCATGTTGATGAGCCAGTAAATCGGCAACAGGAGGGCCACGAGGTAGACGGCAAATCCGAGCTTGGGAAGCAGGCCAGAACCGGCGCGCAGGGTGACCGAGCGCGGACGGCTTCGTGTCACGGCGGTGACGGCGCGGGGCAGCACGTCGGCCATCAGGCGTACCTTCGGCGGTCGAGCTGCATCATGATCGTGAAAAAGATCCAGCACAGTGTCAGAGTTATGAGGTTGTAGACGAGCGACATCGCCGCCGCGGGGCCGAGATCAACCTGCCCCAGCGCGATCTTCACCAAATCGATCGACAGAAAGGTCGTGGCGCTTCCCGGTCCGCCGCCGGTGACCACGAACGGTTCGGTATAGATCATGAATGTCTGCATGAAGCGGAGAAGGACGACGATGACGAGCACCTTCTGCAGCTTCGGCAGCTCGATATTGACGAATGTCGCCCAACGACTGGCCGCGTCGATGCGTGCTGCCTGATAAAAAGCCTCGGGAATGGCCCGCAGCCCTGCATAGGTCAAAAGAATGACTAACGGCGTCCAATGCCAAACGTCGATGACGACGATCGTGCACCACGCCGAGATGGGCCCCTGCGTGACGTTGTAGTGAAGGCCCAAACTGGTCAAGGCGGCGCCAAACAGGCCGATGTCTGCGCGCGAGAAAATTTGCCATATCGTGCCGACCACGTTCCATGGAATCAGCATCGGCAACGCGATAACCACTAACACGGGACCCACCGCCCAACCGCCCCGCGGTAGGGACAGCGCTACGGCGATGCCAAGCGGCACCTCAATCAACAGCGCGACCAGCGAGAAGCTCAGATTCCTCAACAAGGCATCGGCAAAGCGGGCGCCGATCTCCGTCGACGGGTTGAGCAGGTCGCGGAACCAGGCGTCGCCGTTCCAGAAGAATTGGTTCTGCCCGAGCGAATCCTGCACCGAATAATTAACCACCGTCATCATCGGCAGCAGCGCGGAGAACAGCACCAGTGCAAAAACCGGCGCGACCATTAGCCAGGCACGGTTGTTGAACGGCTTTTCCATCATCGACGATCTCCGTGAACGAGCTCGTCGTGTACGTAGACGAACAATCGATCCTGCCTGATCGCCAAGTGAGCTTGTTCACCAGCGATCGGGACGTCGTGCGGTACCGTTGCAAAAATTTCGTGCGGTCCGAGCGCCACCCGAGCCAGCCGGCGCCGCCCGAGGTCCTCCATTCGTCGGATCTGCACCGAAACGCCGCTGCCATCGGCGACAAGAGATGCGTAATCGGGACGAAAGCCGAGCACCGTCGAGCCGGCAGCCAGCTTCGGATAGTGCGTCCCCAATTCAATCGTTTGGCCGGCGACATGGGCGACGCGGCCATCCACGTCCGCTGCGACCAAATTCATACCCGGCGAGCCAATGAAATAGCCGACAAAAGTGTGCTCCGGTTTCTCGAACAGCTGAGCCGGCGTCGCTACCTGCAGCACGCTGCCATCCTTCATGACCACGACTTCGTCCGCAAACGTCAGCGCCTCGACCTGATCGTGTGTGACGTAGACCATCAAGAGATCGAGGGCTCGATGCACAGCCTTCAGCTTCGATCGAAGCTGCCACTTGAGCGAGGGATCAATCACGGTCAGCGGTTCGTCGAACAGAATTGCGGCAACGTCTGCACGTACCAGACCCCGCCCGAGCGAGACCCTCTGTTTGGCTTCAGCCGTGAGGTTTCGTGCCCTACGGGACAAATCCTTGCTGAGGCCAAGCAGATCAGCGACTTCGGCGACACGAACCTTAATTGCACGACGATCCATGCCGCGATTCTTCAACGGGAACGCCAGATTTTCCGCGACGCTCATGGTGTCGTAGATGACCGGGAACTGAAACACCTGGGCGATGTTGCGCCGCTCGGTCGGCAGCTGCGTGACATCCTTTTCGTCAAACAGCACCCGCCCTTCGGACGGAGTGACGAGGCCCGATATGATGTTGAGCAGCGTGGTCTTGCCACACCCTGAAGGACCGAGCAGCGCGTACGCGCGGCCGTGTTGCCAGACGTGATTGAGCCGCTTAAGCGCCACGTTTGGTGAACGCGGGTCGTAGCTATGAGCGATCCCATCGAGCGTGATTCGCGCCATGCTCCGCTCCGATCACGAGTCCAGCGCGACCGCGACCGGCAGGCCGGCGTGATCAAATAAAAACATCCGCGCCGCGTCTACGTGCAGCACTACCGATTGATCCGGTTGTCGCGCGCTCACGCCGCGCTCGACGCACACAAAAGTACCAAGCGCGGTTTCAACATGGACGAAGCTTTCGGAGCCGCTGATCTCCGCCAGCGTGAGCCGGCCCGGCAGGCTGACGGAGGCTGGCCAAGGCGCATCGAAGCGCGCCATGTCACCACGGAATCCCAGCGTGTAGGTTCCGTCTGGAACCTTGGCCAGGAGACCGACGGCCGGAACTGTGATATCCGCACCGAGCCGGAGCAAGTCGGCCTGTTTGGTGGCTACGGCCTCGTTAAGCGGCGGATCGGAAAAGACGCGAGCGGAATCGATGTGGCTCGGCCGGTGATAGACCTGCGCGCTGGGCCCGCGCTGGATCACTCGCCCTTCGGACAAAGTCGCCGTGATACCGCCCAGCAGCAGTGCCTCGAGCGGTTCGGCTGTTGCATAGACGAGGATCGCGCCTGCCTGCTTGAGAATGGACGGCAGCTCCTCACGCAATTCCTCGCGCAGCTTATAGTCGAGATTGGCCAGAGGTTCGTCGAGGAGCACCAGATTGGCGCCTTTAACGATCGCGCGGGCGATTGCGGTGCGCTGTTGCTGTCCGCCCGAGAGTTGGTGCGGCGCGCGATCCAGCATCGATTCAAGACCAAGAAGACGTGCAGCTTGCAACACGCGTCGGTCGATTTCTTCCGCACTCAACCTCGCGACCCGCAGCGGCGAGGCGATGTTCTCGTAGACCGAGAGCGACGGATAGTTCATGAACTGCTGATACACCATCGCCACGGACCGCTGGCGGACCGGGACGCCGGTTACATCTTTGCTGTCGACTAGAATGCGACCGGACGTCGGCTTATCGAGGCCGGCCATCAGCCGCATCAGCGTGGTCTTGCCGGCCTGCGTAGGACCGAGCAGAACGTTCATAGTTCCCGGTTCAACGGTGAGCGAGACGTCGCTAATGAGGCTCTCTCCCATTGAAACCATGGTGACGCTCTCGAGGCAGATGCTCATGCGCTCCCGGCTGCAAGGCAGAGCATCTTGGCCAAAATCTTCGTAGGGACAGAAGGTTCGAAGCGCGGGTGCCGTTCACGGCCAAACGTCTCGGTCGCCGGGCAGAGAATGCAATCGGAGCGGCGCTGCGAAAACGGCGAACGCACAAGGCGGTCGGTTCGGCACTGCTCGGCACCCACCCTCAATTTCCCCCTGCAGCGTCCGTTCGTTAGCGGACTGATTTGCATTCGAACTTTATATCGATCATAAACGCTCAAAACGAAAATGCAAAGAGGGATTTCACTCCTAACCAAGGATGGACTTTTCCGGAAGCCAACCGATGCAAGCCCTGAGTGACAGACAAAATACGATCGTCACCTTAGCCCTTTCGATTGGTCGGGTGACCGTCGAAGATCTTGCCGCCCGCTTCGAGGTTACTCCTCAAACGATTCGTCGTGACCTCAACGAGCTGTGCGATCTTCACGTTCTGTCGCGCACGCATGGCGGCGCGATTATCGCTTCTTCTGTCGAGAACCTTTCGTACGAGGCCCGCCGGTTCATCGCGGCAACTGAGAAACGCGAGATCGGCATTGCAGCCGCCGCGCTCATCCCGAACCGGTGTTCGTTGTTCATCAACATCGGTACGACCACCGAAGAAGTGGCCACGGCTCTAAAACACCATCAAAATCTCCTCATAATCACCAATAACCTCAACGTTGCGATGGCTCTTTATCGTTTTCCGACAATTGAGGTTATCGTGGCCGGCGGACCGGTGCGCCGCTCCGACGGTGCGGTCATTGGCAGCTCGGCGGTCGATCTTATCAAGCAATTCAAAGTCGACACGGCAGTCATCGGCGCGTCGGCTCTCGATGAAGACGGATCGCTACTCGACTATGATCCCCGCGAGGTCAATGTTTCGCGGGCTATTATCGACAATGCGCGACGCGTACTTCTCGTGTGCGACCGAACAAAACTCGACCGGGCTGCGCCGGTCCGCATCGGTCATATGTCGGAAATCCACGCTTTCGTGACCGACCGGCTAACCTCCGCCCGGCTCCAAGAGGTCTGCGCGACACACCACGTACGGGTAATCGAAGCTGCAAGCGAACGTTTTCCCTCCAGCCTTTCGTAGTTTGCGGATTCCAAGCGCTGACAATCCGCAGATAAACGAAATGCCAGGGGAGGACCACACTCGTTCGTCCGATATAGTTTCGCTTTGAATTTCGAAATGCGCGCTTGTACGATGATTATTATTCGCTTACCGTCAAGACAAACAAAAAATCGAATGCTGCGGATCGTCGGCTTTTGGGAGGACGGGTGAACGGGACATACGATGTCGCGATCATCGGGGGAGGGATTAACGGTTGCGGCATCGCACGTGACGCGGCTGGCCGGGGTCTATCGGTCTACCTTTGTGAGCAGGCAGACCTCGCGAGTGGCACATCGTCGGCGGCTACTAAGCTGATCCATGGCGGCCTGCGCTACCTCGAATATCTCGAGTTCCGCCTCGTGCGTGAAGCCCTGATGGAGCGCGAGATATTGTGGCGCATGGCGCCGCACATCATTTGGCCCTTGCGGTTTGTTCTTCCGTACCACGAGGGACTGCGCCCGGCTTGGCTGCTGCGGCTGGGCCTCTTTCTTTATGATCACCTCGGTGGTCGCGAGCTTCTGCCCGCTACCTCGACCCTCGATCTGGTCAGCGACGCGGCCGGGGCGCCGCTCAAACACGGCCAATATTCCGTCGGCTTCGAATATTCCGATTGCTGGGTGGACGATGCTCGCCTCGTGACGCTGAACGCAAGAGATGCCGCAGATCGCGGAGCAACAATACGCACTCGGACTAAGGCCCTTGCGGCCGACCGCAACGCCGACGTTTGGCGCCTTACAACTTTGGACGGCCGATCTGGCGAGACCGAAACGTTGCGGGCGAGGATTCTGATAAATGCCGCGGGCCCGTGGGTCGCCAATGTGCTCGCAGTCACCCGGCGAAGTAACGCGCCAGCCAGCATCCGGCTGGTTCAGGGATCGCACATCGTCATCCCGCGGCTTTACGCGCATGACCGTTGCTACATTTTTCAGAACATCGACAAGCGCATCATATTCGCCATTCCGTACGAGAACGATTTCACGCTCATTGGCACGACAGAGCGCGATTACGTCGGTGATCCGGGCGACGCCAAGACGACCGCTGACGAGATCGACTATCTGTGCCGCGCGGCAAACCGGTATTTCAGCAGAGCAATTACCCCTGCTGAGGTGGTCTGGACCTATTCAGGCGTCCGGCCGCTCTACGATGATGGTGCTACCGAGGCGCAGGCGGCAACGCGCGATTACGTACTGGATCTGGACGAGGCCGGGGCGCCGATGCTTTCGATATTCGGTGGCAAGATCACGACCTATCGGCGACTCGCACTGCACGCGCTCGATAGACTTGATCGATATCTGTCAGCGAAGGCCCGCAAACGCCGCGACTGGTCGGGCAAAGAGCCCCTGCCGGGCGGCGATTTTCCGGTCCAAGGCTTCGAGGCACTGGTTCAGGGTATCGTTGGCGATTATCCGTGGCTTGGCGCGCATCAGTCTCGCCGCCTTGCCCGCGCCTACGGCACCAGAGCTCGCGTGATCCTCGATGGCGCCAGCCGCTGGAGTTCGTTGGGCCGGGATTTTGGGAACGGCCTGACCGAGGCGGAGGTGATGTATCTGATGCGCGAAGAATGGGCGCAGGAAGCCGCCGACGTCATTTGGCGGCGCTCCAAGCTGGGTCTTCGGTTTTCCTCTGAGCAGGTGGCGGTACTCGAGAACTTTATGGAGCAACATCGAGAGCGATTTCTCGCCCGTTAGGGTATTCTTGCGCAAAGACGTGCGCGGAGTTTTGCTGGTTGGGGAAACGCGATGTCGCTCGAAATTCAGGTGAAGGGTCTGTTCGCGACGCCAGTTGCGGCGGTTATTCTGCCCGACGCGGAAAAGCGCAACGCCGAATTGCAGGAAATCATCCTCCGCCATCGGGCTGAGCATCCGAGCATCGGCGCCTCCAATATGGGCGGCTGGCATTCGACACGAGATTTTGCCGAATGGGGTGGCCAGCGAGCCGAAGAGGTCTTGGCGCTCGGTCGAGACTTGGCGACGAAATTAACAGCCGACCGGGAGGGACGATCAGTGCGGCCGGAGTGGAAGACAGAGGCTTGGGCCAATGTTAGCGGGCCTGGCGACTCGAATGCTTGCCACTACCATCCCGGTTCTTTCTGGTCTGGGACCTATTATGTCAGCGACGGCGGCTGCGCCGACGATCCATCGCTAGGCGGTGAATTCGAAATGTTCGACCCTCGCGGTCCGGCGCCCATGATGCATGCTCCCGCATTGAAATTCGGCGGAGAGGATGGGCTGTCGGCCGGGAGCGCCGAGACCATTCTTCCGCGCCCCGGACTGATGTTTCTCTTTCCATCCTTTCTACTTCACGCGGTGCGACCCTATCGCGGCAGCGGCCTGCGCATTTCCATTGCTTTCAATTTTGGGCTCTACAGGGGCCTTTAGGTCGAGACAGAGAATGCGCGTCGTATTTCGCTGCGATCCTGCCCTTTACGACCGGCTGCCGCGGCCCGTAGCGGCCCGCGGCATCCTGCCGGAGTGGCTGCGTAGCATGCCGGCGTCGGTGTTTTCCGAACTGCACGATCAACAAATACGAACCGTCAAGCAATGCCCGCCCTTCATCGATGCGATGGCTTACGGATTTGTTATCCCGCTGCCGTGCGATATCACAGTGCGCGACGGCAAATTTTCATGGTCGTGGGATTTACCGCCGCTCGCGGTCGAAGCGCACCCGCGCTCTCCTCTGAGCTTTCATGTCCCGGCCCAAGTCTCTGGAACACCGTTTCATAATGCGAGCCGCGCCGTCATCAAATTCAATAGCTTCTGGACGATCGAACTCGAAAAAGGCTACTCGCTATTCGCAACTCACCCGGTGAACAGGGCCGACTTGCCGTTCCGGCTGCTTACAGGCCTGGTCGATTCCGATCGTTTCAACGATGTAGGGATTTTGTTCCCGGCGGTTTGGGTTGATCCGAGCTTCGACGGCGTCCTGGAAGCTGGAACGCCGGTGGCTCAATGCTTCCCGGTGATGAGAGACGTTGCCGAACTGGTCGTAGAACCGCTCTCCGAAGAAGCGCGGCGACGCTATGACGAGACCGGCGCAGCGCTGCTGTCGAAACCCGGCGTCTATCGGCGGCGCTACCGCGCAAGGCGTAATGCAAGATCAGCCGACAAGTGAATCGCGCAACGCAGCAAGATCGAGCCACACTTCGCCCGTCGGGGCAGCAGCTAGTGCCTGCGCGATGCGGCCGAACGTGTCGGGCCGAAGCCGCAATGCGAGGTGATAAGCTGCTTTTGCTGCGGTCAGATCCCCGGTCTCTTGGCGACAGATCCCGAGATTGACCGCAGCCTCTGCAAGGTCGGGCCGGAGCTCGAGCGCTCTGTGATAGGCGTCCGCGGCCGATTCGAGGTCGCGTTTATCGTGCCTGACGAGACCTAGTGCGAACCAGGCCTCGCCGCTGTTTGGTGCGAGGACTACGGCCCGCTCAAGAGCGGCCGAGGCCCCCTCCGTGTCGCCCGTGCGACGCAGGCACAGACCAAGCTTGAGTGCCGCATCGCCGCTGCCGGTCGCATGATCTTCTGCTGCGCGATAGGCTTCTGCCGCCTCACCCAGTCGGCCGAGTGCCTCCAATAGCATCCCGCGACGCATGTGCAGCGCGGGCGAAGGCATTGCGCGGATTGCACGCGCAAACGCGACCAGCGCTGCCTCGGGCTGATCAGCATGCTGCAAAGCGGCACCAAGCAGGCTCCACCCTTCGGCATCATCTGGAAACTGATCGAGCAGCCCGGTTAGTAATGTCCCCGCTTCCGGATCGCCAAGTTCGAGCAGCGCAATACATGTCAGAAAGGCGGCATCGGCTCGGTCAGGCGCGAGAGCGGAAGCGCGGCGAAAGAAAGCTGCAGCGCCCGCGGCGTCCTTTGCCGCGCTGGCTGCGCGACCGGCAATTAAGAGAGTTGCAACATGGTCGGGGCGCCGTGCGAGGCTAGCGGCCGCCCAACGCACAGCTCGTTCTGTCTCGCCCTGCCGCAACGCGACGACGGCGGCAAGCTGATGAACTGCTGGATCGTTGGGCTTTTTGTTAAGGAGTCGCCGCGCGACTCTCTCTGCTGTTCTCAGATCCCCTTCAGCCAGCGCCGCGAGCGCCATGCGCACGTCTGGCTCATCTGTGTATCGTCCGGGAGACATTGCGCGCTTCACTGATCAAGCCCCAAGTAGAGTACGTAATCCAGCTGGTTATGGAATCGAAACGAGCAAGCCGACGACTACGCCGAGCGATTGTGCGTGACCGCCGCCGAAATCGTATTCATAGCTCGGCTCCAGATACCAACCGAAACTGCGCCCCGGCTATGGCCAGAATTGGAATTCGAGCGCCAGCTCGCCGCCAGGAGAATTGGCAGGTTTCGACGCCCGTCGTATGCATGCATTCCGGTCCGACACCGAACTCCAACTCCATGGTCTTTGACAAAGTAAAGGGCTTCTTGAACACGAGATCGGTGCTCCACTCAGTATGGCCACCCCCAAACAGAGGCGAAACGCCAGCTTCGACTTCTAGTCTTACTGCGTCATGAATTTCTGCGCCGTGACGATTTTGCGATTACGGAGTTGCAGCACGGACATCGTGGCAGGCTTCTGATGAGCGCGCCGATCAAGCGTCGACGCATGGTTGCGATCGAGT
>JBAUGC010000252.1:0-1952 GCA_049679485.1 Xanthobacteraceae bacterium | reverse complement strand
GACCTGCGCCGATCACCGGATTTGGCAGGACGTGTATCACGCGGCCACGCCGGTCCGGAAGGATGCGTATATCAAGCAGACCGTGTGAAAACCCTGTGCGGAAGGATTCCGGCGCGGCGTGAGCCTTGCTAGAATCCGGCATGTCTCACATCACCGGCCACGACCGATCCCAAACCCTGCTTTTTCCAGAGAGTGTGGACGACTATGTCGGTCCAGAGAACCCTGTGCGGTTCATCGACGCCTTCGTTGACGGACTCGATCTAACGATTGCGGGTTTCGCCCGTGTGGTGCCGAAGTGGACCGGGCGGCCGAGCTACGCACCCAAGGATCTGCTGAAGCTTTACATCTACGGCTACCTCAACCGCGTTCGGTCGAGCCGCCGGCTCGAAGCCGAGACCCATCGCAACATCGAGGTGATCTGGCTGCTGCGACACCTGAAGCCTGACTTCAAGACCATCGCCGATTTCCGCTCCCAGAACCGCAACGCGTTCCGCCCGATCTTCCGCCAGTTCGTGCTGCTCTGCCGTCAGTTGGACCTATTCGGCCGAGAACTGCTGGCGGTGGATGGCACCCGGATCAAGGCGGTCAACAACAAGGACCGCAACTTTACCCGCGCGTCTCTGACGCAGTTCATCAACCTCGCCGACGCCAAGCTCGACGATTATCTGCAGCGGCTCGATCAAAGCGATCTCACTGAGAATGGAACAGTCGGATCCCGGGTCAAGAACCTGGCCGAGAAGATCGCCGCAATCGACCAGCGGCGTACGCGATGCAAGGCCATGCTGGCAGAGCTGGACAGGACCGGAGAGGACCAAATCTCACTGACCGACCCCGATAGCCGGGCGATGGCGGCGCACACGCGTGTTGCCGTGGGCTACAACGTTCAGATCGCAGTCGATGTGAAGCACAAATTGATCGTGGAGCAACAGGTCGCCAACCAGGTTGTCGACATGGGTCTGCTGACGCAGATCGCGGAACCGGCAAAAGAGGTTCTTGGCGTCGAGACAATCGCGGTCGTGGCCGACAAGGGTTATTTCAAGATCGAAGACATCGAGGCCTGCGAGACAGCCGGGATCGAGCCCTGCGTGCCGCGTCCCCAGCGTGGCCCCTCGGTCAAGGCCGGCCTGTTCCGCAAGGATGAGTTCCAATATGACGCAGCCAACGACAGTTATATTTGCCCGGCGGGTCGGCGCCTGCATCCCTATTCATCTTCGCTTCTGCGTGGTCTGAAGAAGATCAACTACGTCAACAAACTGGCGTGCGACGATTGCGCGATCCGCTCACGCTGCACGGCGGGCAAGTTTCGCACGGTATCTCGTCTCGAGAACGAAGCGGTGTTGGATCGGATGCAGGCCCGATTGGCAAAGCGCCCCGATGTCCTCGACCGCCGCCGCGAGACGGTCGAACATCCATTCGGCTCGATCAAGCAGTGGATGAACCAGGGGGCGTTTCTGATGCGCGGCTTGAAGAAGGTCCGTGCCGAGTTCAGCCTGACCGCGCTCGCCTACAATCTCAGACGGGTCCTCAATATCGTCGAATTCGCCGAGCTGATGGCCGCGGTGGCGGACTGAAAGGCACATGCCTGGGCAGTTTTGTCGGGCGCGACGACACTATCGCTGAGAATAGCACCGTTGAACCGGTCTTTGCGCAATGTTGGCCGGGGTGGCTGGTCGTTGCTCACCTCGGGTCTGGCCGGTCGTGGATGTCGAGATTGGCGCGGCAACGCACGTTTTCACACGGTCTGCAAATGGATTGCAAAGGCTCCGCCTTTGCTGGAGTGCAGGGGCGAAGCCCCTGCCTGGGGGTTCAAGGGGGCAAAGCCCCCTAGATCAAGCCGGCGTCGATGATGAAATTCTGGGCGCTGCACATCCGTGAATCATCGGCGGCGAGCCAGAGCACGAGGTTCGCGACATCGTCGGGGTAGATTTTTTCCTTGAGGCATTGTGTCTTGA
>JBAUGC010000251.1:0-3960 GCA_049679485.1 Xanthobacteraceae bacterium | reverse complement strand
CGATCATTCCGTGAGCCTGCTAAAAGTCCGCGCGTTATCCGGACTATCGGCAGGTGCAGAATGGCTCGCTTCTTCTTCGATTACCGGACGAAGGATCGTTCGATGTACGACTTCTGCGGGGATGAGTTTGAAAGTCCCGTCAGTGCAATTGAGTTTGCCCAATCGACCGCGCAGCTTCTGGCACACAGTTTATACGGCGATTGGCGTGGCTGGTCGATTGAGGTGCGTGACCCGATGGGCAAGAAATTATTTTCATTGCCGGTGTGAAGCCTCGGCGATTGCGGCCATGATGGTGGGGTAACCAGGCGCCTTTTTATCCAGCCCGTTGCCGATCACCGAGCCAAGTCAGGCTCAGATTCACTTGGACATTTTTGGCGCGATGAAACAGCTATTGTTCTTGGCTTACGTGGGTGGCCTGCTGCTCGCCCTCGACGCGGGCTACTTCGAAGGTCGTTACCGTACCGACATCTGGCGGCAGACCAAACACCAGGGTGAAGTATGGAGCCGGGAAGTGGAGCGACGGATCAACGAGGTTTTTCGTTGAGCCTTGCGGCCATCGCCTGTGGTGGTGGAAACCCTTCACAACGAGGACGCCACGTCCGGTTCCGAAGCGAAGCGCGAGCCCGCGAGCGACGCTTCAGTTACCGACGCGATGATTGTTGTCACAGGAGCTTGCGCCAATCGGCAAATGGCACATTTCGTCTTCGTTATTGTCCAGAAAGCCGTTCAACCAGTTCGTGGGCTTCGCCGGGTCGCCCGACGCTGCGGGGCCGGGAGCCGGAGTTGAAGTATTGTACGACGCGGAAGACTCGGGCGCCGCGGGAGGCTCAAGCGACAACGGAGGATCAAGGGTTGGCTGCTGGTTCACGGCAGGGCTTGGCCGGGCGGTTTCAGCGGCTGCAGCAGCCCCGATAATCAGAGCCGCAGCCAGTGAACCAATGATCAAGCTGGCGACGAGACGGGAATGCATTTTGACTCTCGTGACGCTGGCTTCAGGTTCAACCTATCCGAAATTTCCGGATTGATCTACGCGGACGTGGCGCCGTGGCGCAGCATGACCCGGGCCCACCCGAGCCGTTGGTATCCGCTTGTTAAGACAAACGGACGTATAAATGATCTGAAAATGGGTGGATCGCTTCGCTGCGGGGCGGGGAAATGTCTTTCATCGGTCGCGATGGAGATCCGTGGCCGGCGGATTTCTGCAATGTTGTTCGGCTTTTAGCCGTTGTTCTCGCCACAGCAGCGCTTGGCGCTTGCGCCCAGTCAGTCAGCAACAAATCGGCATTGCACACCTCGGCCCGGCAAACGTCGCTCGCCGCCCTTCACATGCACCGACGCAACCCGCTTGCCGCACACAAAATCGCCACGAAGAATTACGGTCTTGCCAGCTTCTATGACGAAGATACGGAAACGGCCAACGGCGAAAAATTTGATCCGCAGGCGATGACGGCGGCACATCCCAGTCTGCCGTTCGGGACCAGGTTGCGGGTGACGAACGTAGCCACCGGCCATTCGGTGACGGTACGGGTCAACGACCGAGGCCCGCACGTCCAGGGCCGCGTTGTCGATCTCTCGCGGTCCGCGGCCGAAACACTAGGTATTGTTGAACAGGGCGTCGCGCAGGTCCGGCTCGAAGTCATCCGCTAGCTCAACCCTTTGAGATTGCCGCTCCGGCGCCGACCGGCAGGTGGCACATTATTTACGCGTGCGCCGCGTGATCGTGCCCGCAGGCGTCGCGGTATCGTTTCATTCCAGCAAACAAGGTCATGCGGTCCAGCGGCGTTTTCGATCCCGAAAACTCCCGGTACAGCGCCGCGACATTGATGACCATACGCTCGGGATCGAGCCACGAGGCGAAGCGGTCGAGACTGATCTTCTGCGCGGCGATCTCATAAGGCACGCCATTGTCGAAATGCCGGCGCGCCTCCGCTGCTATGTATTCGAAATAAGACTTCAGCTCGCGAACGGCCGGCTTTTCAGCGATCGGCCCGTGGCCCGGAACGATGATGTCGACGTCGAGCCCTAAAATGTAATCGCAGGCCCTGATCCAGTTTCCGATCGGGCCTGACCAGATCACCGGATGGCCGCCGACGAACAGCAAATCGCCGGTGTAGAGAATGCGGTCACCCGGCACATGGACGAGCACGTCGCCGCGGGTGTGCGCCGAGCCCAGATGAGTCAGAGCCAGGCGCTTGCTGCCGACCGTGACCTCCATCGTCTTGTCAAACAAGGTCGTCGGCGGCGTATCGATCAAGCCCCGCCAATCGAAGCGGCGGCCCATGATTTCCTGGAAGAAGGCGCCGCCCTCACCGGCGAGCTGCCATGCCGCAGCCCGGGCGGCGAAGGCTGCCGGCGGCGCCTCGGCGTACTCTTCTGCGCAGGCCCGGCAAGCAATGATTTCGGCGCCTTCGACCAGCTGGTTGCCGAACGTATGGTCGCCGTTGGCATGGGTGTTGATGAGTTTTTGGATCCTGCGCGCCGCTGGAACGGCATCACGCACGGACGTGAGCATCTCCGCGGTGAGCGGCAGGTCGAACAGCGTGTCAACGAGCAGCGTCTGATCGCCGTCGACGACCAGACCTGCGTTGCTCCAACCCCAAGAACCGTCGGGCTGCAAATAGGCAAAGCAGCTACGTCCGAGGTCATGCAGCCCTTTGGTATATTGCCACTTACTCATCGCGATTCCCCGATGTATGCCCGATACGGTTGACGCCTGTCGGCGGCCTGCTCGTGAGGCTCGCCAGAAAAAGCGCGATCACTTTATGGATGGAGTTGTTCCCGCTCTAAATTTTCAGAATATCACATCCCTCAATCGTCCCCGCTAGGCGAAATTCTGCAGCATTGTTTCACGCAGGAATCTCGGCAGCTCGGCAAGATCGCGGTCGCCATAGTTTGCAGCGACTGCCGCCGACAGCGAGGCAAGCGTGCCGGCTGATAACGGCATCGGCACGCCGCTGAGCGCGCCGGTAGCCACCGCCGACATGAGATCCTTTCGGAGTGTGCGAATGTCGAGCGTCATCTCAGCCTTGCCGCCTTTGAAGACGTCGAGTTTGCTCTTGAGCCAGCCGCTGGCGTACGGCCCGTCCGCAATAACATCGAGCATCTGCTCGAGCGTCAGGCCCTGCTTCAAACCGAGCGCGAGCGATTCCGCGAGCGCCTGCACGTAGCTGCCGAGTCCGAGATTGGCTGCGAGCTTCATCGCATAGCCGGCCCCGCTTGGACCCATATAGGCTATCCGGCCGGTCAGCTTTTCCAGCACCGGGCGCGCGCGCTCGAGATCCTCGGGGCGGCCGCCGACCATCGCCAAGAGTTTGCCTTCGCGTGCCTGGGGAATCGTCCCGAGGACCGGGGCCTCGATCATCCGCGCGCCTTTGGCTTCAACTAGCGGCGCCAGTTCGCGGCCGGTCATCGGCTGAAGCGTGCTCATTTCGATAAACAGCTTGCCGTTGACGTCGCCCTCAAGGAACCCCGCCGGTCCGCTGAAAATTCGCCGCACGCCGTGGTCCTCGGTGATGCTGGAAATCACGATCGCGGCGTCAGCGGCGACGCTTCGGGCATTGGCGCCGACGCACAAGCCGTCCGCCGCGAGCTTTCGGTTGGTGTCCGCGTTGTGATCCCAACCGGCTACGTCGAAACCCTGCTGGCGCAGCCGTTGCGATATCGCCGCACCCATTCGACCCAGCCCGACAATTCCAATCTTCATGACTTGCTCCCCATCCAGGCGATGCACGTGATCGAGCGGTCCGTCGCATCCCGGCCGGCACTATAGTTGAGAACAAGCATTGCGCCGACCCGGTCTGCGCCGTTAGGTTCGACGCCCGCGGGGAGGGAAACGATGGCGAAACAAATGCGAGGAAAGGTCTGCGTCGTCACTGGCGGCGCCGGCAGCATCGGCCTGGCGTCGGCAAAGCTTCTGCTCGAAGAAGGCGCGAAGGTGATGCTCACGGATTTGAGTGAGAC
>JBAUGC010000250.1:0-1578 GCA_049679485.1 Xanthobacteraceae bacterium | reverse complement strand
GATCTAAAAATGCGCCCCGCATCCAAGCCCCCGCCGATTCGTGATAGAAAACTGAATCAGCAAACTCGCGCCGTGGCGAGAAGAGTTTTTCAGCGGACTGCTAGAGCTTTTCGCGATCCACCGCGACAACCTCAAAGGCAAATTCGCTGAGACCCGGATTTCAAATGATGCGGCCGGTTCACAGGACGGGATGGCATTCTGATGAGATGCCAGTATCCTATTTACTTCGTCGCCTGGGCTTCTTTGGCGCCACCTTTTTCTGTTTCGGCTCCTCAAGGTCTTGCACCGCGCCATTCGTATTTCTTTGGACAAGGCGTTGAACGAGCTCGCTGAACGACATGTTCACGCCGCGCTTGGTTCCTTTTTTTCTACTGCCCTGAACCATTACTGCCCTGAACCATGTGATTGGAACCTCGTTACTGAGACGACCTGCGAGGGCATGCGAACAATCAACTGAGCGCAGCTCGGATACCGTGACGCTCGCCGCGGCGAATCGTTTGGGCGTTCGGCACTCACGACGAGGTTTTGCTCAGTGCGACAGTGCGCGACGTCGGCG
Source organism: Xanthobacteraceae bacterium (assembly GCA_049679485.1). GTDB lineage: Bacteria > Pseudomonadota > Alphaproteobacteria > Rhizobiales > Xanthobacteraceae > BOG-931. The sequence continues at coordinate 1,022 of JBAUGC010000250.1, read as the reverse complement.
GCTAACAGATCGGCGAAGAAGCCGTTGCAAAGCGACGAGCGCTGCTCGTTAGCCGAGTGTATACGCTCTTAATCTTTCTGTGACGTGGCCAAAGGATTAATCTTTGATAATGTGAGATCAATTCAGCTTAATCTTACGGGCAGCACCGCAGCAATTCAGTTTGCCGCGTACGCGGCGGTTCGTCGCGGGCACCAAAGTTGCGATCGAAATGCGGTGATTAGGCGCCAGAAATCTCTCGCTATTGTATAGTCTGACGCCCAGGTCGGTCGCCCGCATGGTCGACGACAATAAGCCCCAGCTGACCCGGCTGACCACCTTTCCAATCGAAGTGACTGTAAACGGCGTCAAGGTCACCGTGACCTTGATGTTAAGGCCGGGTACCACTGTCTCGATAGCTGAGAATGAGCAACAAGAGACTAACGAACAACAGCCGCAAGGCGAAACCTAAAAGCCGATCTTATCAATCCACTTCTTCAGCATCGGTACCGGAAAGCCCTCACCGTAACCCGCCGCGACCGTCTCTTGTTCATGGCCTAGGATGGCCCACCTCACATCTTCGCGGCAACCGGCGGCGCGCAACCGATCTTGCGCACGATGACGAAGCGAGTGGATTGCTTTGCGAGGATCATCAATGCCGATGTCATCTAAAAACCGATTGAGGATTTTAGATGCTGCGCCTTCTGGGTCGGCGGCGTCGCGCGTGAACAATGACCCGGCGATCTTTTTCGGCAGATAGGGCAGCGCAGCTTCCGGGAATGGCACGCGGCGCAATGACTGCGGCGTCTTTGCTCCGATGATGCAATAGCGAACGCCGCGCTCCTTGTCCTCGCCTTTTATCTCGAATGCCTCGCTCAATCGCATGCCGGTAGCGCCCAACGTGCGGAGCAATAATTGATCGCTCTTCCCTAGCCGCGACAAATTGCGCTTGATTGTCCGCATGTCAGTATCGGACAGCGGCAGTCGTTTCATCTTGTCGTTACGTTCGGGTACTACGCCAGCGAACGGATTGAACTTCAACCGTC
>JBAUGC010000249.1:0-3642 GCA_049679485.1 Xanthobacteraceae bacterium | reverse complement strand
ACTCACGCCGACCTGAAATTCACCGACGAACTTTACGGCAAGCCTTTCCTCGGCATTTCCGCGAACGACGTCTGCTATTCGGTGGCGAAGCTGTTCTTCGCTTATGGGCTCGGCAACGCGCTCACATTTCCGATGTCGGCGGGCGCGACCACGGTGCTGTTGCCGGATCGACCGACGCCGGAAGCGGTGGCCGAGATTCTCAAGAAACACCAGGTCACCGTGTTTTACGCGGTGCCGACCTTCTATGCCGGTTTTCTCGCCAGCACGGCAGCGCCGGAACGCTCCGAACTGAAGATGCGGCGTTGCGTCTCAGCCGGCGAAGCGCTGCCGGCCGATGTCGGCCGGCGCTGGAGCGAACGTTACGGCGTCGACATTCTCGACGGCATCGGTTCGACCGAAATGCTGCACATCTTCGTTTCCAACCGGGCCGGCGAGGTGAAATACGGCACCACCGGCAAGCCGGTGCCCGGCTACGACGTGCGCCTGGTCGACGACGATGGTGCGATCGTTAAAACCCGCGGCGAAATGGGCGAACTGCAGGTGCGCGGGCCGACCAGCGCCGTCATGTACTGGAATAATCGCGAGCAGTCGCGCACCACGTTCCTCGGCGAATGGACGCGCTCGGGAGACAAATACATCGAGGACAAGGACGGCTACTTCGTTTACTGCGGCCGCCGCGACGACATGCTCAAGGTTTCGGGCATGTACGTCTCGCCGTTCGAGGTCGAGGCGGCTCTACAAAGCCATCCCGAAGTGCTCGAAGCCGCGGTCGTGGGCTGGCCGGATGTTGATGACCTGATCAAGCCGAAGGCGTTTGTGGTGCTGAAGTCGCCGGCAAAAGCCGGCGACGAACTGGCGCGCACTCTGCAGGACTACTGCCGCGCCAAGCTCGCCCCGTTCAAATATCCCCGCTGGCTCGAATTTCGCTCCGAACTGCCGAAAACCGCGACCGGAAAAATCCAGCGCTTTAAGCTGCGAGCCGAGGCGGAAAGCGGCAGCCAGCGGTGACCAATGTTCCGTCACCCTGAGGTGCTCGGCGCGGCGCGCCGAGCCTCGAAGGGCGGCGGCCGGGGCTCCGGGACCGCATCCTTCGAGGCTCGCTCTGCTCGCGCCTCAGGATGACGGTTCCTTGGCTTGCGTTAATGGTTGGCGGGTATTACTACCACGCCATTCCGTCGGCGCGCCGCGGTAGCTCAGCTGGTAGAGCACCGCATTCGTAATGCGGGGGTCGGGGGTTCGAATCCCTTCCGCGGCACCACTATTGTTTCAAAGCAGCGATCGGCATGTCGGCGTAGATGTTGTACTTCTGCGTCCGCGGCTTGTCTTTGTCCTCTTCACGAAGATATTCGACCGAGCTCTTTCCCAGATAGCTTACCGGCAGGATCATGACGCGGATGAAGCGTGTTGGCCGGTCCGCAGCCTGGGCGAATACCGGGTCCGGTCCGCTTTCGTACCAGGGACTTCCCGGTCCGTATGAGGTCGAGTGTCCGTGCGTATCGATGCGGATGCCGCCTTCGAGCAGACAGCGGATGCCCGGCCCTTGATGCCGGTGCAGATATGCGCAACCACCCGGCGGGAAGGCGACGCTGTCGCCACGCAGCAGCAAGGCGCCTTGCGGCAGGGTCTCAAGCCGTGCCGATAGTTTTTCGCGGGAGATGACGCCGGTCCCGGCCGCGGCAAAGTTGCCCGGATCGCATACCGCAAGCTCCCAGCGCCAGATTGTCGCTCCGCCGGCGCCGGCCTTCAGCCGGACTGCGTCCTCGCTGCTCCAGCCGTCGTCGTCGTGTAACGCGCGATCCGCGGTAACGGAGCCATGCACCACAAAGATCATGCGCGGCAGCGCAGGCAACGGCAGCTCTGCCTCGTTCGGCAGGATGTCTTCATAGAGCCGAAGCATCGGCGGCATGGCGTTCTCCTGCGTTAAGCGCGGACGAGGCATGAGTTTCCGTGCGGATAGCCTTTCGCGCAATGGGTTTACACCCGCGCGCCCACCTTGCTAAATCGCGCCGGCGGTCGCGTGGCTTCAAGTTTTAACAACAATAACGCGCCCGGCTGGAGGAAGACCGGATGCAGCGAACTACGCCACCGTTTCGTGCAGACCATGTGGGCAGCCTGTTGCGGCCCGCCGCCGTCAAGGAGGCGCGGGCCAAGCGCGCGCGCAATGAGATCACCGCGGAAGCGCTGCGAGCGGTCGAAGACCGCGAAATCGAACAGGCAATCCGGAAGCAGGAGGACATCGGGCTGAAGCTTGCCACCGACGGCGAGTTCCGCCGCTCCTGGTATCAGTTCGACTTTCTCAAGGACTTGCAGGGCGTCGAGCTTTACGAGGTCGCCGAAGGCATCACGTTTCACGGCGTGAAAACCAAGGCCGAAAGCGTCCGCACCATCGGGCGGGTCGATTTTACCACGCATCCGCACCTTGAGGACTTCCGCTTTCTCAAAGCGCACACCCGCGTTACGCCGAAAATGACCATTCCGGCGCCGAATATGCTGCACTTCCGGCCGGGGCGAAGTTCGATCAGCAAACAGGTCTATCCCGATCTCGAACCATTCTTCGAGGACGTCGCCAACGCCTCCCGCAAGGCGGTGCGCGCCTTCTACGATGCCGGCTGCCGCTATCTACAGTTCGATGACACCACCTGGTCGATGATGTGCGACCAGCGCGAACTGGCGCATTCGCGCGAGCGCGGCGACGAACCGGAAAAACTTCCCGCCATCTATGCGCGCATGATCAACCGCGCGCTTGAGGGCAAGCCCGCAGACATGACGGTCACAATGCATTCCTGTCGCGGCAACTTTCGCTCAACCTTCATCGCCTCCGGCGGCTACGAGCCGTTTGCCGAACGGCTGTTCAACGAAGTCAATGTGGACGGTTATTTCCTTGAATACGACAACGAGCGTTCAGGCGGTTTCGAGCCGCTGCGGTTTTTCCCGAAGGGCAAGAAACAGCTCGTGCTTGGACTGATCACCTCCAAAAGCGGCACGCTGGAAAAGAAGGACGACATTAAGCGCCGGATCGAGGAGGCCACCAAATACGTGGCGCTCGATCAGCTCTGCCTGTCGCCGCAATGCGGCTTCGCCTCGACCGAGGAAGGCAACGTGCTCACCGAAGACGAGCAATGGGCGAAGCTGCGCCTGGTCGTCGAGATTGCCGACGAAGTGTGGGGCTGAGCTATGCAGCGAACCAGGCCGCCGTTCCGCGCCGACCACGTCGGCAGCCTGCTGCGGCCCGCGGCGCTCAAGGAAGCGCGGGAAAAACGGGCTCGCGGCGAAATCACTGCCGACGCCTTGAAACAGGTCGAGGATCGCGAGATCGACAACGTGATCCGCCATCAGGAAGTAGTCGGTCTTCACTCAGTGACCGACGGCGAGTTTCGGCGCGTCTCCTGGAATTACGATTTTCTCGAGCAGCTCGAAAACGTCGAGTCTTATGCCGGCGAACGCAAGATCAAGTTTACCAGCGGCGGCCCGCAACCGCGGCCGATCCTGCTGCGCGTCATCGGCAAGCTCGGCGGCTACAAGCCGCACCCGATGATCGAGCATTTCAAATATCTGAAGGCTCACACCCGGCAAACGGCCAAGGTGACAATTCCGTCGCCGTCCTCATTGCATTTCCGCTACGGCCGCGATGTGGTGCCGGAA
>JBAUGC010000248.1:0-1918 GCA_049679485.1 Xanthobacteraceae bacterium | reverse complement strand
CGAACAGGCGCTCAAGCTCGCCGACGGGCTTGCGGTCGCCGAGCTCGCCGATGATCCTTCACCTTCCCCTGCAGGGGGGCGGCATAGACAGCCTGCGGCTGCCGTTCTTGAAGAAAGGGACGCCGATCCGAAGGATCGGCTACGGAGCGCAGCGAGACGGGTGGGGGCAAGTGCGCGCGGTGAGGCAGATCACCCCACCCCGGCGCTACGCGCCGACCCTCCCCCTCCAGGGGAGGGTGAGAAGAAGACGACCAGGCTCGCCACCGCCGCTGCGTCCGACGCTAAGCGCCTCGTGTTCTCGGAGAAATTCGCCTGCCCGGTGTCCGGCTTCACCATTTCCGAGATCGAGCCGCGGCTGTTCTCGTTCAACAATCCGTTCGGCGCCTGCCCAAAATGCGGCGGTCTCGGCGTCGAGCAGCACATCGATGCTGAGCTGGTCATTCCCGACAAGGAGCGAACGTTACGGAAAGGCGCGATCGCACCGTGGGCGAAATCGTCCTCGCCCTATTACGTGCAGACGCTGTCAGCGCTCGGCAAGCACTACAAGTTCACCCTCGACACCAAATGGAAGGACCTGCCGAAAAAGACGCAGGATGCGCTACTCTACGGCTCCGGCGAGACCGAGATCCGCTTCTCCTACGACGACGGCATGCGCGCCTACGACACCAAGCGGCCGTTCGAAGGAGTCATCACCAATCTGGAGCGGCGCTTCAAGGAGACCGATAGCGAGTGGGCGCGTGAGGAGATCGCCCGCTACTTCACCGACGTGCCGTGCGAGGCCTGCAACGGCTATCGCCTCAAGCCGGAGGCGCTGTGCGTGAAAATCGCTGGACGGCACATCGGCGAAGTCTCCGATATGTCGGTCAGAGGCGCAGCTCAGTGGTTCGCTGAGCTACCGGATAAGCTCACCGCCAAACAGAACGAAATCGCCGGGCGTATCCTGAAAGAAATTCGCGCGCGGCTGAAATTTCTGGTCGATGTTGGCCTCGATTACCTGACGCTGGCCCGCGCCTCCGGCACCCTGTCGGGCGGCGAGAGCCAGCGCATCCGGCTCGCCTCGCAGATCGGCTCCGGGCTCACCGGCGTGCTCTACGTGCTCGACGAGCCGTCGATCGGGCTGCACCAGCGCGACAACGCCCGGCTTCTGGAAACTCTGAAGCGGCTGCGCGACCTCGGCAACACTGTGATCGTGGTCGAGCACGACGAGGACGCCATCCTCGCCGCCGACTACGTCGTCGACGTCGGCCCCGGCGCCGGCGTGCATGGCGGCCGGATCGTCGCCGAAGGCAAGCCCGCCGACATTATGAGTAACCCCAACTCGCTCACCGGCGAATATCTCAACGGCGTGCGCGAGATTCCGGTGCCCGAGCGGCGCGCCAAGAATCCCTCACGCGTGCTGAAACTGATCGGCGCCCGCGGCCACAATCTGAAAAACGTCACCGCCGAAATTCCGCTGGGACTTTTCACCAGCGTCACCGGGGTGTCCGGCGGCGGCAAGTCGACGCTCTTGATCGACACGCTCTACAAGGCGCTGGCGCGGCGATTGAACGGCGCCAGCGAAGCCCCTGCCCGCTTCGACCGCATCGAAGGCATTGAGCACCTCGACAAAATCATCGACATCGACCAGTCGCCGATCGGGCGGACGCCGCGCAGCAATCCCGCCACCTATACCGGCGCGTTCACGCCGATCCGCGAATGGTTTGCCGGCCTGCCCGAAAGCAAGGCGCGCGGCTACGAGCCCGGCCGCTTCTCGTTCAACGTCAAGGGCGGACGCTGCGAGGCCTGCCAGGGCGACGGCGTGATCAAGATCGAGATGCACTTTCTGCCCGACGTCTACGTCACCTGCGACGTCTGCCATGGCCGCCGCTACAATCGCGAGACGCTGGAGGTCCTGGTCCGGGGCAAGTCCATCGCCGAT
>JBAUGC010000247.1:0-23144 GCA_049679485.1 Xanthobacteraceae bacterium | reverse complement strand
ACGTTGTGGCCTCGGACAAGCAGAAGCTGTTGTCCGATTTGGCGCACAAGGCCAGCCTATCGGTTGACATCCCGCCGGATCACATTCTTTCGGAGCTGAGCAAGCGTGAGGAACTCGGTTCGACGGGCGTAGGCGGAGGCGTTGCGCTCCCGCACGCGCGATTTCATCAGATCGGCAAGCCGTTCGGAATTTTGCTGCGTCTGAAGAAGCCGATCGATTTCGATGCCGTCGATGGCAAACCGGTTGACGCCGTTTGCCTGCTGCTATTGCCGGAGACGCGGGCTGGCGAGCAGCTCGGGGCACTTGCCTGTATCGCGCGCAAGCTCAGGGACCCGGCGACGATCGCGGCGGTGCGAGCCTCACGTAACTCTTCACAAATATATGACGTGCTGGCGTCCGGCTGAATGGCTTGACCGACGCTATGCCGCCTGCTGTCTACCAGACCATAGTCAGATCAAGCTGTAGCTGTCGAGGATGCAACAAATGGCCGATGAACTCGTCTTTTATACAAATCCGAGATCGCGTGGTCGCATTGTGCGCTGGATGCTCGAGGAAATCGGGCAGCCGTATCGCACGGAAGTGCTCGATTACGGCACCACAATGAAGGCACCCGCATATCTCGCGATCAATCCGATGGGCAAGGTGCCGACGCTGCGCCATGGCGACGTCGTGGTAACCGAAGCAGCCGCCATCTGCGCCTATCTCGCCGACGCATTCCCGCAGGCGAAATTGGCGCCGCCGCCGGGCAATCGCCTGCGCGCTCCGTATTACCGCTGGATGTTCTTTGGTGCTGGACCGGTCGAGGCCGCCGTCAGCAACAAGGCCTTCGGATTCGTTGTGCCGGCGGAACGCGAAAGCAGCGTCGGATACGGCACCTTTGACCGCGTTATGAAAGTGCTCGAAGAGGCCGTTTCAGCCGGTAATTATCTCATCGGCGATAGCTTCACCGCAGCCGATTTGTACCTGGGCTCGCAAATCGGCTTTGGCTTGATGTTCGGAACGATGGAAAAACGTCCGGCGTTCACGCGCTATTGGCAACGGCTCAGTGACCGCCCCGCCTATGCGCGCGCGAACGAACTCGACAACGCACTGATGCCGCCGCAAAAGGCAGCGGGCTGATCGCACGGAATTTCACCGCATCTGCATCAGCGGCTCGCCGACGCGAATCATCGCGCCTTCGTGCACGCCGTCGCAGAGGGCGAAAGCGTGCGGTGTGAATACAATTATGGTCGATCCGTGCTCGAACCGCCCCAATTCGTCGCCTTTGCGGAACGATGCGTCACAGCCGATAACATTCAGCCCCCGATGACGCAGGTTCAGTATAACATTCAGAAAATTCAAGCGAATGCTTGCGACCAGGATGGCGGCCACCGCGACCAGCGTTACCCGCTCGCTCCTAGCCGCCAGGGTCAACGGCACGACCGCCCGTTCGTTCTTGCAGAACAGCCGCTCGATACGCCTGAGTGCAATCGGATTAACGTTCCAAGTATCGCCGGAGAGATAGACCACCTCGCGGATGCGACAATCGTGCGGCGCGTGGAAGCGGTGATACATGCTCGAGGTGAGTCGCAGCGTGGCATACCGGCCATCGCGATGCGCGTCGACCAAGGCCCGGTCGCAGAGCAAGTCTTCGAGCGTGTAGGGAAAACCCTTGGCCTGGTACAGCTCGGTGCCAGCGATTGTGCCGCACGCGCCGACGATAGCGTCGCAAGGACTGACCAGAATGTCGGCCCGGGAATCGATCGGACGCGTTCCCTCCTTCAGTTCCCGCGTGAAGCAATCGTGCATGCTGCGAAACTGCGTCGTCTTCGCCTCGCGCAGATCGAGGTCGGAAAACAGCCGCCAAACCCCTATCGAGAGATCGCGAATGAGTGGCTGCTCGATTCGGCTGAACCAGCCGATGAATTCCGTTAACAGCCGGCGCGGGATCCGATTGGTGAGGAGGAAGTTGATGTCCTCCTGGGCAAAGACCCGCATAAGCGCGGAGCGAACCGTCATGGCAGTGTCAACTCCGCCGGGTACACCGCGATTCGATGGCATTGGCCATGACGACACTGGCGCTTTATGGGGTCGGCGGCGCGGCGATCGCGACCTCGCTGTTGAAGCTGCGGCGGCGCTTCGAGCTCTCGCAAGCGAAGCATAAATCGCTGTCCGGTCACGCGCGGATCGCGCGGCGGCTCGCGACTTTCGTGCCATTCTACGAATACGACGAAGCGCGATTCTTCTGTTCTGACGGCGCGCCGGCGGAAATTGCGGAGCGCCGCCGCGCCGGGTTCGAACGGCTTTCGGCGCTCTACAAGTCGCGATTTGCGGAGACCACCGGTCGGACCGCCGAGGCGGCGACCAGTATTTCCGATCTGCAGTTCACCGACGCCTATCGGGTACCGTTCCAATACAGCCGCTATGTGCGCATGCATCTGCCCGCCGCAGCGTTCATGCAATCGAGCACCGGCGTCACCGTCACCGATCTCGATGGCAATCGCTTCTACGATGTCACCGGTTCCTACGGCGTGAACCTCCTCGGCTATGACTTCTATAAACAAGCCATCGAGCGCGGCGTGGCGCGCGTGCGCGAGCTTGGCCCGGTGCTCGGCCCTTATCATCCCTTGATTGTCGAGAACGTCGAGCTGCTGAAAGAGATTTCCGGGCTCGACGAAGTCTCCTTCCATATGTCGGGGACCGAGGCGGTCATGCAGGCGGTGCGGCTTGCCCGCTATCACACGCGGCGATCGCACCTGGTGCGGTTTTGCGGCGCCTATCACGGCTGGTGGGGCGATGTTCAGCCGGGCATCGGCAATCCGGCGCCGGCGCGTGAGACTTATACGCTGCGCGATATGTCCGAGGAAACGCTGCGCGTGATCCGCACGCGCAGCGACATCGCCTGCGTGCTCGTGAATCCCCTGCAGGCGCTGCATCCGAACGCATCGGCGCCCAGTGATTCGGCGCTGCTTGACAGCGGTCGGAGCGCGCATTTCGACAAGGAAGCCTACGCGGCTTGGCTCAAGGCCGTGCGGGCGGTCTGCACCCAGCGCAACATTGTCCTTATCTTCGACGAAGTGTTTGTCGGCTTCCGTCTCGCCCAAGGCGGCGCGCAGGAGTACTTCGGTGTGCGCGCCGATCTGGTCACCTATGGCAAAACGCTGGGCGGCGGACTTCCCATTGGTGTCGTCTGCGGACGCCACGACCTGATGAAGCGTTTTCGCGACGACCGGCCCGCCGACATCTGCTTTGCCCGCGGCACATTCAATTCGCACCCCTACGTCATGGGCGCGATGAACGAATTTCTGCATCATTTGCAGACCCCTGGGGGGCAGGCGATGTATCGCGATCTCGACGGCACCTGGAACGAGCGGGCGCGCAAGTTGAATAAACGCTTGCGCGAGGAAGCCCTCCCCGTTGAGGTCGTCAACATGTCCTCGATCTGGACCGTCTGCTACAACGGACCCTCCCGCTACAACTGGATGCTGCAATATTATCTGCGCGCCGAAGGCTTGGCGTTGAGCTGGATTGGAACGGGACGCCTGATTTTCAGCCTCGACTACACTGAGGCCGATTTCGCAGCGGTGGCCGACCGTTTCGTCGCCGCGGCTAGAGTCATGCAGCAGGATGGCTGGTGGTGGAACAGTCCGGCATTGACCAACAAATCGATCAAGCGGGCTATCCTCAGGGAGATGATCGCCCGCCGATTGTTTTCCACGCGCAAACATTAGTTCCGTCACCCTGAGGTGCGAACGAAAGCGAGCCTCGAAAGGCGACGGCCCAAGCCACGCATCCTTCGAGGCCGCCTGCGGCGGGCACCTCAGGATGACGGGGAACTGATTAGGTGAGCCGCGGCGCTTCCTCGGCTTCTTCCTCTTCCCACTCCGCGACCTCGGTGCCGATGCCGGGATCGATCAACTCGCCACGCAGCAGCGCTAGTGGCGCCTTGTGGTAGAGTTTGACGTCGTGGAAGGGATCGGTGAGGATCTTGGTCGCCCAAACAAGACCGGTCTGCACATCCTTGAGAAAGAACAGCTGCACGGTCCGGAACAACACGCCGCCGATGCCGATGGCAAGCCAGATTTCGGCGACATGGCGGATAAACTCGGCGGCGCCAATCGCCGGCGTGAAGACGCCAAAGAAGGTCGGGTCAAAGTAGAGCGGTAGCGGCGACAGCGCCCAAATCGTCAACAGCACGACCTTGCGGCGCAGATTATAACCGACCTTGATTTCTTCCTTGTGCTCGTGGCTGGCACGATTGACGACGTCGTAGTCCTTGGGCTCGAAGAAAAAGTGCCCGGATTGCCGGGTCGTCATCGCCACGAGCCAGCCGGCCAGCGCGGAGATCGCCGGGTCCTTGAAAATCATCACATAGGAGAACAGAAAGCTGATGGCGCTGACGAGGTGCAGCGATTGGTTGATCCGGCTGTGATGATAATAGCGATGATCATCCCAGCGCTGGATCCGTAAAGCAGAGAGAAAACCGTGCATCTGTCCCCCCGTCATGAGCTCATCAGCTCTGGGTATGGCGATTCGATGAATCCCCTGTGACAGCCAAGAGAACATCACGTTAGGGATTGGCGGGCGGCGCTTTCGCGGCCGCGAGAGCTGCGTCACGCGGCTGCTGAGGACTCGATCGAGGAGCTCGGTCGGACGTTATCCGCACCACCGGCCTTTACAAAGCGGATGAGCGAGAAGTGCCCGAGTGGCGGCATCGCGCGTCGCTCGACCAGGCGGATGCCTTGTGTTCGCTCTGCCCAGCGGGCGTAGCGCGCAAAGGAAAACTCCGTCCGCCAGCCGAGCTTGCGGGCCGCCGGCTGGAACAAATGTTCCAGGGTCCGCCTTACCCCCGCTTCGGCACCGACGCGGCTGACCAGAATGATCTCTCCGCCGGGCTTTAAGACGCGCGCGAACTCGTCGAGGGTGGCTTCAGGATTCGGCGCCGTCGTAACAACGTATTGCGCCACCACCACGTCGAAAGACTCATCGGGAAACGACAGCTGCTCGGCATCCATCACCCAAAGCCCTTCGACGTTGCTCAGTCCAAATTCGGTAACGCGATCCTGCGCCTTGCGCAGCATCTGTTCGGAGATGTCGATGCCGCACAGGCGACACTCCTGCGAGTAGTGCGGCAGCGAAATACCGGTCCCTACCCCGACCTCGAGAATGCGGCCGCCGACACGCTCGGCCGCGGCAATGGCGGCCTCGCGGCCGCGTTCGAAAACCGCTCCGAACACCAGGTCGTAAACCGGTGCCCAGCGGTCATACGCTTTGGTTACCGTGTGTTTGTCCAGATCGGCATGCGCGAGATTGGTCATGGGTAGTCCTTCTGTTGCAGCTGGTACACGAACACTGTTCCGCCCCGTTAGCCGGTGGCGGCTTCCGTCATGGTCATCGCCGTTTCGAGTTGATGAGTACCGCCAGTCGCCACTTTGCGGACATGGCCAAGGAACTGGCGCACGCTATTTTCCCACGAGTAATCGAGCGCAAACTTGCGACAAGCGTCGCGCGAAAGCTGAAGTGCCTTCATGCAGGCGTGCGCGAGGTCTTCGTCCAACACTCCGATTGGGTTATTGCCGACCACGTCTTTCGGGCCGGTGACGGGAAAGGCGGCGACCGGAACGCCGCTCGCAAGCGCTTCGAGTTGCACGATGCCAAAGGTGTCCGTGCGACTCGGAAAGACGAATACATCCGCTGAAGCCAGATGCCCCGCGAGCGTTCCATTTTCCAGCGGGCCGAGGAATTTTGCCTCCGGAAAGTTTTGTTTGAGCTTCGCCTCCTGCGGGCCCGAACCGATGATGACTTTGGTACCGGGAAGGTCAAGCGAAAGGAAAGCTTCCAGGTTTTTCTCCACGGCAATCCGACCAACCGTCATGAAGATCGGGCGGGGAAAGTCGAGCTCGATGGCGCGGTCCGGACGGAAGAGATCGATATCCACCCCGCGGGTCCACATACCCAGATTGGAAAAACCGCGCCCGCTCAGTTCGGCCATCAGCGAAGGGGTCGCCACCATCGTCACGGCCGCACCCGAGTGAAACCATCGCAACGCCGCGTAAATCCAGCTTTCCGGAACGGGCGAGCGCGCGGAAATGTATTCCGGGAAACGGGTCGTGTAGCTGGTGGTGAACGGACGGCCGTTGCGCCGACAATAGCCGCGCACCGCAAAACCAATCGGTCCCTCGGTTGCGAGATGGATGGCGTCGGGTTTTGCTGCCTTGATACGTTCCGCAATCCCCCGCCGGCTCGGCACTGCCAGCCGCAGGCCGGGATAGGTCGGCACCTGAAACGAGCGAAATCCTTCCGGAGAAAGAAACTCGATCGTTACGCCGAGCTTACCCGCGGCCCGCGCGAGCGAGCCGAGTGTGCGCACCACGCCATTGACCTGGGGATGCCACGCATCGGTGGCGACAAGAACCTTCATCGGGCGCGCGGCGAAGACCGTTCCCTAATGTTTGCGAATCGTCTGCGACAAGCATTGCCATTTCATGTCTCAATCGTATGACGGCGGCCGGCGGCTGGATTCGAACCGGCTTTATGCGTAACATTACTGTTACAGTGGAATGAGACTTTGCGCCGCGAATCGCGTGAGGCGTCAGTGCCGGGAAGTTCATCGCCGCACGCCGAAAGAAACGTGACAGACTTCATCGCGCAGGCGATCGCTTCCAAGCTTGGCCGAGGCACGATCAGCGCAGCGATCAGCCTGTCAATTCTGGCTGTGGCCGCTTTCGTCCTTTATCAGCTGCTGCTCGACGTTGACTTCGGCAGGGTCGTAGCCGCGCTTAAGTCACAACCGATCGAAAGGATCGCAATCGCCGGGGCGTTCGTGATCGCGGGCTACGTCACGCTGACCTTCTACGATTTCTTCGCCCTGCACACGATCGGCCGGCACAAGGTCCCCTACGCGGTGGCGGCGCTGGCGAGCTTTACCAGCTTTACCATCGGCCACAGTCTCGGCGCTGCCGTCCTGACCGGCGGCCTCATCAGATTGCGCATCTACTCGGTCTGGGGTTTGACCGTCGTCGACATTGCCAAGATCGCCTTCGTCACCGGAATGACGTTTTGGCTCGGCAATGCATTCCTGCTCGGCGGTGCAACCGTTTATACGCCGGAAGCTGCAACTGTCGTCGACCATTTGCCGTCTTCGATCAACCGGGCAATCGGTCTCTCCGGACTGCTTGTTCTCGGCTGTTATCTGCTTTGGCTGGTGCCACGGTCGCGGACGATCGGTCGCGCCAACTGGCGGATCGTTCTGCCTAACTTGCGGTTCACACTCGTACAGACCGGCATCGGGGCGTTGGACCTCACTTTGGTTACACTGGCGATGTTTACGCTGTTGCCGGCGCACCCCGTAGTCGGCCTGCCGACCATACTGGTCGTCTTCCTGACCGCAACGCTTCTTGGGACGATCAGCCACGCGCCTGGCGGTCTCGGCGTCATCGAAGCGACGATGCTCGTCGGACTTCCCCAATATCAGCGCGAGGAACTCCTGGCGGCGCTGCTGACGTTCCGCGCGGTTTACTTCGTTCTGCCTCTCCTGCTCGCCACACTCACGCTTGGTGTGCGGGAACTGTGGATGCTCGCGCGGCCGCCTTCCACAGGTCGCGACGACGCATAACCGCTCCGCGCCCGAAACCTTGTAACCCCGAAGTGCCCACGTTAAGGTTTTCTCACGCAGAGTGGGGCTGATTGTGATGCGTGGAGTTGGCGTTTCCGGGGCTCGAAAACGCTCGCAATCTCCGCCGAATCGACGGGTTGCGCGCGCGTCGGCCGTGCTGTCCTCGCTTGCACTCATTATCTTTGCTCAGCCGCAGGCACGCGCCGAGACCATGGAGTCGGCGCTGGCGAAGGCATATGCAGGCAATCCACAACTTAACGCCCAGCGAGCCATCGTTCGCCAGAATGACGAAGGCGTTTCGCAAGCGTTGTCCGGGTACCGGCCGACGCTGTCCGCTACTGCCTCAGTCGCCGAGCAATACACCAACACAACCGGCGTTATCCCGCCGATTCCGCCGGGTTTGCCGAACGGCGTCTCGTACACGGTCAAAGGTTACACCAGCCCCTGGTCGGCAGGACTTAGCGGTCAGCAAACGCTCTTCAACGGCCAGCGCAACGCCAACAATGTCCGGAAGGCCGAGAGCCAAGTGTCAGCGGCGCGCGAGACCTTGCGGATGATGGAAGAGTCCGTGCTGCTCGCTGCCGCGACCGCCTACATGGATATGTCGCGCGACACAGCCAACCTGGAAGTGCAGCAGACCAATATCCGCGTCCTGCAGCGCACGCTCAAGGATACCCGCAACCGCTTCTCTGCGGGGCAAGTGACGGCGACCGACGTCGCCCAAGCCGAGGCGCAATTGGCGGCCGGTGAAGCCAATCTTCACGCCGCAGAATCGACGCTGATGACGACGCGCGCCAATTACCACCGGCTGGTCGGCGTAGAGCCGAACAATCTCGCTCCCGCCGCTCCGGTGGATCGGCTTTCGCCGAATAACCTGAACGCCGCGATTACGGTCGGCTCGGCGGAAAATCCGGCGGTGACCGCGGCCATCTATGGCGTCGATGTCGCCCAGCTTCAGGTGAAGATCGCCGAAGGCGCGCTGTGGCCGACGCTCGCCCTTCAGGGCAGCGTCCAGCAGCAGAGTTATTCCAATATTCTGACGCCAAACCTGTTCCTAGGAACGGTGATGCTCAATCTGACGGCTCCGATCTATCAAGGCGGCGCGGAATACTCGGCCATCCGCCTGAGTAAGGAGAACGTCGGTCAGCAGCGCCTGAACGTCGATCAAGTGCGCGACCAGACCCGGGCGAACGTCGTGCAAGCTTGGGGCCAACTGCAGGCGGCAAAGGCGCAGATCGAAGCCGCGATTCGCCAAAACGATGCCGCTGAGCGAGCTCTCGAAGGCGTCCGCAACGAGGCGCAAGCCGGACAGCGCACAACTCTCGACGTCCTCAACGCCGAGCAGGCGTTGGTGAACGCCCGCGTCAGCCTGATTGTGGCGCAACACGACCGCGTGGTCGCCTCCTATAGTCTCTTATCGGCGGTTGGGCGGCTGTCGGCCAACGAGCTTCGCTTGCCGGTCGCAATCTACGATCCGATGGTTCACTACCAGCAGGTGCGAGACGCCTGGATCGGTTTGCGGACACCCGACGGCCGTTAAGGCGCCGCGGCGCAACCTTGCGGGGCTTCACGCGCGCTCTCAATCCTCAAGCACGTATCCTCCCGGTGCATCGCCCAACAACGGGTAGCCTGCTTGCGGCGCGCCCATGGTCGGCAACGTCGTCGGCGCGCCTGACCGTTCCTCGAGCCAACCGGCCCATTCGGGCCACCACGAACCGTCTTTACGCGGCACTTGTGTTAAGAATCGCTCAGGATCGAGATAACGATCATCGGCTTTCTTGGTGTTGACGCGGAAGCTGCGTCCATGATGACCGGGTTCCGAGACGATGCCGGCATTGTGGCCGCCGGTTGTTAGCAAATATGTGACATCGGTCTCGGTCTGCAGGTTGATCTTGTAGGTCGATCGCCACGGCGCAACATGGTCCCGCTCGGTGCCTACGACAAAGATCGGCGCCCGGATGTCGGCAACCGTCACCGGCTTGTCGGCAACCAGCAGGCGTCCTTCCGCCAGGTCGTTGTTGAGGAAGAGTTTGCGTAAATACTGCGCATGCATGCGATACGGCATGCGCGTCGCATCCGCGTTCCAGGCCATGAGATCGCTCATCGGTTGCCGCTCGCCCAGCAGGTAATCATGCACGACGCGCGACCAGACCAGGTCGTTTGAGCGCAGCATCTGGAACGCGCCGGCCATTTGCCGGCTGTCGAGAAAACCCTGCTCCCACATCATGTCTTCGAGAAAGGCAACCTGGCTCTCGTCGATGAACAGCATCAACTCGCCGGCCTCCGTGAAGTCGGTCTGCGCGGCAAACAAAGTGACCGTTGCAATCCGCTCGTCCCCGTCACGCGCCATCGCCGCCGCCGCGATGGCTAACAGCGTGCCGCCAAGACAGTAGCCGACCGAATGCACTTTCTGCTCCGGCACGATGGCGTTCACGACATCGAGCGCGCTCATCACGCCGAGCGTTCGATAATCCTCCAATCCCAAATCCCGATCCTGCGGACCGGGATTCTTCCAGGAGACCATGAACACGGTGAAACCCTGCTCGGTGAGGTATTTGACCAACGAGTTGTGGGGCGACAAATCGAGGATGTAATACTTCATAATCCATGCCGGAACGATCAGGATCGGCTCCGGCCGCACCGCGTCCGTGGCGGGCGCGTACTGGATCAACTCGATCAGTCGATTGCGGTAGACGATCTTGCCGGGCGTTATCGCGATATCGCGGCCGACAGCAAATTTTTCCGAGCCAATCGGCGGCTTGCCGCTGACGGCGCGTTCGCCGTCTTCAATCAAATTTTGCCAGCCTCGGACCAGATTGAGGCCGCCGGCCGCGACGGTGCGCGAGAGGATTTCAGGATTGGTCGATAAGAAGTTCGATGGCGCGACCGTGTCGAGGATCTGGCGCGCGGCAAATTCGACCATCTCTTCATGTCTTTGCGAGACGCCGCGTACCCCGGTCGTCGCGTTGTACCACGATTGCTGCTGCAGCAAAAAAGCCTGGTAGATGAAGTTGAACGGCCACTTTTGCCAAGCTTCGCCGCTAAACCGGTGATCCTGCGGCAGCGGTTCGATACAACATTCCGTTCTCCCGCCCTCGATTGCGTATCGACCCGCGTAGTTTGCTAAACGGACCGCCTTGCGGACCGCTTTGTTCATAAGCTGAGCGCGCTTGCCCGGCGCGTAGGTAAGATGCGTCAGCCAGTCCAAATAGGCTTCCGCGAGTGACGCGGGCGACATGCCGGCGGTGAAACGTGCGATGGCCGCGTGCAACGAGCGGTCGGTAATATCCGCAAGTGCGGTCACGCTGTAAGAATCGCGGTCCGATTCGATCAGGTTGGTCCCGAGTGCCGCCATCTGCTCCGCGCGAATTTGCGACTCCGGGCCTGTATTAGGCGGCGTCCCGGGCCTTAAAACCGCGACCTTGCTCGGTCCTTGCTGCATCGCTGCCATGTTTTGAATCCCAAACTCAGTGAATAGGCCGAAATCCGGCCAAATGCTTATCGGTTTCGCCGCACCGCACCATGATCCAAATCAAAAGTCATTATCCAGGTCTGAACAGACCGGCTAAAAACGGCGGCTAACCGCCGCCCAGCCTTGAGCTCAGAGAAACCCAATGCCGCGTCCCAAGGTCATCCTGAATCTTTATCCCGTGTTTCCCGCCGACGGCTTTGCCGACCGGGTCGCGCGCCGCCCGCTCGGAGCGAACACCGAGGTCTATCAGCGCCTCGTTCACGAATGGACCGACATCATCAAAGCAGCCGAACGCATGGGCTTGTGGGGCTGTTCCGCAATCGAGCACCATTTCCACTCCGAGGGCTACGAGGTCGCACCAACCCCCGGCGTGCTCAACGCCTACTGGGCCGGCCAAACCAGCCGGATCAACATCGGCGCGTTGGGCTACGTGATCGGCACCTGGGATCCGATCCGCCTCGCGGAAGAAACCGCTATCCTCGATCATTTGCTGAAAGGCCGCTACTGGGTCGGCCTCGCGCGCGGCTATCAGGCACGCTGGGCCAATGTGCTGGGGCAGCATTCCGGCGCCGTCGCGACGGTGTCAGACAAGAGCACTGCCGACCAAAAGAACCGCGAAGTGTTCGAAGAGCGCGTTGAGATGCTGCTGAAATGCTGGACAGAGGATTCGGTCGTACTCGATTCACCAACCTACCAGGCGCCATTTCCCCGCGAGGGCGTCGAAGGCTATCCCGCCTGGCGCACCGCCCAAGCCGCCGGCGCCATCGGCGAAACCGACGGGAACGGCCGCATTGCGCGCATTTGCGTCGTGCCCAAGCCCTATCAGAAGCCTCACCCGCCGGTGATGATGCCGACGACGCGCAGCATCGAGTCGATCGAGTTCTGCGCCAAGCGCGGCTTTATTCCAGTCCACTTCACGCCGCTCCCGGGCATCATCGAAGCGACCCGCGCGTACAACGAGATTGCGGCGCGGCAAGGCCTGTCGCTCAAATTCGGCGCTCGGCAGAACATGTGCCGCTTTCCGCATATCGCGCCGTCCCGAGCCGACTTTGATCGGCGGCTGCGCGACTACGACGTCGACATCTATACAAATTTCTACGGACCGTTTTTTCCACAAATGCCGCAGGGCGACGCCGACACCATTCTTGAAGGCATGAAGAAAAGTGAATTGTTCATTGGCGGCTCGCTTCGTGAAGCCAGGGACGCTTGGCGGCGCATCTACGATGTGATGCCGTGCGAATACGTCACGCTGATCTGGCATTGGGCGCAGGTCCCCAAGGAGGTCCTGCTCGAGGAGCTGGACCTGTTCATGCGCGAAATAGCGCCTGAATTGGAAGCCGCGGCTTAGTCTTGTGAAAGCACGATGTCGCCCAAGGCCATTCCCATCACGCGACGCGATTTCCTCAACGGCGTCGCGATCGGCGTAAGCGGCACCGTTGCCGGCGGTTTGTTGCCTGAAGTCATAACAGCAGCACTGGCTGACGGACCGGCCGCGCAGGATGCTGCGGGATATTATCCGCCGGCGCTCACGGGCCTGCGCGGAAATCACCCTGGAAGTTTCGAGGGCGCTCATCGCCTGCGCGATGGTGATTTCTGGACTCAGGCTGGCAACGTCGCCGACACGAGCGAGGCCTACGATCTAATCGTCGTTGGCGCCGGCATCAGCGGGCTGGCAGCCGCATATTTCTACCGCGCAAGGCACGCGGGCGCACGCATCCTCATTCTCGACAACCACGATGATTTCGGTGGCCATGCCAAGCGCAACGAGTCCGAACTTGGCGGTCGTCTGGCACTCATCAATGGCGGCACGATGGATATCGACAGTCCGCGGCCCTATAGCGCGGTGGCGGACGGTCTTCTGAAAGCGCTAGGCGTTGATCCCGTCGCGCTGATGAAAAAGTGCGCAGACCGGAACTTCTACCCGTCATTGGGCCTCGGCCGGGGTTTGTTCTTCGACAAAGAAACCTTCGGCGCCGACAAGCTCGTTGTCGCTGCCGGAAAGTTTTCGTGGCGCCAACTTTTGCAGCAGACGCCCTTGTCGCTGCAAGCGCAGAACGACATTGCCAGGGTCGAAGAGGCGGATATCGATTACCTGCCGGGCCTTTCGTCTGACCAAAAGAAGTCCCGATTGTCGACGATGAGCTATCGCGATTATTTGCTGAATGTGGTCAAAGCCGATCCGGGAGCCGTAGCATTCTACCAGGCGCGTACACATGGCGAATGGGGAGTTGGTATCGACGCCGTCTCGGCGCTCGACGTCTGGGCCTTCGGATTTCCCGGCTTTAGGGGCCTTCATCTTAAACCCGGTTCAGCGCCCCACATGGGGTACACCGCAGCGGGTTACGCCGACGGCGGCTCATATACTTTCCATTTTCCTGACGGCAATGCCTCGATCGCCCGGCTCCTGGTACGGCATTTGATACCGGCCAGCGTACCGGGCGATAGCGTCGAAGACGCGGTGACCGCGCGGGTAGACTATTCCCGGCTTGACCGCGCCAGCGCGCCCGTGCGCATCCGCCTCAGCAGCATCGTTGTCCGCGCCCGCAACATCGGCAATCCAGCAACGGCCGTGGAAATAGCATATCTTCGCGGTGGCGAAGTCTACGCGGTGCGCGCGCGGTCGTGCGTGCTTGCCTGTTACAACATGATGATTCCATATCTCTGCCCGGAATTGCCGGACAAGCAGAAGGCGGCGCTACACTATGCGGTCAAAATTCCGCTGATCTATGCGAGCGTGGCGCTGAGGAACTCGCGGCCATTCAAGGCGCTGGGGATCGCAAGGGTCTATTCGCCCGGCTCATATTTTTCGTCGCTGTTCCTCAGCCCGACCGTCGATATCGGAGAGTATCGGAGCCCCCGCTCGCCGGATGAGCCGATACTGGTGCAAATGATCCGCACGCCGGTACAGCCGGGCTTGCCGGAGCGCGATCAGCATCGCGCCGGACATTTTGAAATTCTCAGCACCAGGTTTGCGACGTTTGAGCAAAACATTCGCGACCAACTGGGCCGGATCCTTGGCCCCGGAGGCTTCAATCCGGACACGGATATTACGGCGATCACGGTCAATCGCTGGCCGCACGGATACGCGTACGAGTACAATCCACTATTCGATCCGGAATGGCCCGAAGGCGGCGCGCCGCACGAAATCGGCCGGGCGCCGTTCGGCCGCATCACCATCGCCAACTCGGATGCCGGCGCCGCGGCTTACACGGATTGCGCGATTGACCAGGCGCACCGCGCCGTAGGGGAACTCTTCCACACTTAGGCGACAACGTGAGCACGGCACTATTCGCGGCGTTTTCAGGATTTTATCGCCGCGGCTGCCTGAGCTTCCGCTTCGCCAGGTGAAATGTCGGCTCTGACAATCCTGATGGATCGCGACCGTGAACATAATCGCGTTGCCAGCCCTGCTTGATGGCTTCAATGTCACCACGCCCAATACGGGCCTGGAATTCCGCGCGGCCCTGGCGCCACGCATCATACGCAACCTTAAGATTCTTGTCTTCGGAGAAATCAGATATCCGGGGAACGATCTCATCCAGCACCGCGTGCGGCACCAGCGAGATGAAACAGAAGCATTCGCCTTTTTCAAAGTATACAGTGCCGGGACGCGTGAACCGCCAATTCATAGTAAAAGTGAACGGCAACCAATCCGTTTCCACCAGCCCCTCAAGCGCAACGACACCATCTTTCACCGTATTAGGTGCACCACGCGCAATCAGCGCCCAGCCCGGCGACGTGCGAAACAGATAGCCGGGATGAAACGTAATGGTACCGTGACCGAAGACTGATTCGACTACCGGGCCGAGCTTGAGATGTTCAGACGTTGGCTTGATGACAACATCTGAGACGAGGTGGCCTCCGTGCCAGGTCGCCGAGAACGAGCCCGGGAGGATGAGTTCCCAGCCGCTTGCATTTGCAATTGAGAGCGGCGTGCAACGATAAGCAAAATGCTGGGTGGTCGCATCCATCCAGCCGCGCTCCGCGCGACCCGGAATAATTTCTGGCGGTTCGGCGTATTCACGAAAACACCGCAGCTCCGGCAATGACGACAAGAAATCTTCAGCCATGGATATCGACCATTTCAGCAGAATCTTGATCGGCACGCTTCACGCACTGGACTGCCCTTTCGTTTGGAGACGTCTATCGCCGCGCATCATTGACGAATTGGTGAAGAAGTTTGTTGACGAATTGGCGAAGAAGCTTGCACGACAGACGCACGGTATAGTAGCATGTCTTAATTCCACCGCTACTCGAAGCTGTCGAAACGTGTTGAGGGCTTGTTTAGTCAGCGTAAACGTTCGTTGACGACTGTGCTGTTGCGAGCGAGGGGCCGATGGTGCGGGCCGGATCGCAGACAGATCGGAGACCGTGCACTTCGCCGGCTACCACTTTCTCGCTGCGGCGAAGCGAAGCGGCAAACTTGGGCAAAATGCGGCGGGAAGCGCTGCTGCGGTCGACGGCGGCGAATTGCTATTGTCGTTGGTCCTCGAGAACCGCAGTCGCAGCTCTTGCTCTACTGAGTGTTCAAAGTCGCGTTGACATCGCGGAAGCTGCGAGCTGCACGATTTTCGGCAGCTCCGTCACGCTCGGTGCCGGCGCTTGCACAA
Organism: Xanthobacteraceae bacterium; assembly: GCA_049679485.1. Taxonomy (GTDB): domain Bacteria; phylum Pseudomonadota; class Alphaproteobacteria; order Rhizobiales; family Xanthobacteraceae; genus BOG-931. The sequence continues at coordinate 7,468 of JBAUGC010000247.1, read as the reverse complement.
TCGCCGTCGACACGACGCTTAATGGAACTCCCGCAGTCCATGCGACTACCAGCGCCCAAATCACGACCAACAATGTCACGATCAATCCCTTCAACGGCGGAAGTACCGGCGCCTTGGCCGAAACCAGCGGCACGATCATCTTCAGTTCTGGATCGAGCATCAATGGTAACTGGAGCACTGCGGCTTCGGCCCAAACTGGCGGCCAGATCATCTTCCAGCCCGGATCGGCCATAAACCCGGCATTCGGCGGCGGAGGGATCGCGCTGCTGGCCAACGGAGTAAATGGATCAACCGGGGCGCCCAGCCAGATCATCGCGACTGGCCTCGCCGTCAATTTGAACGGCGCGGGTGACAACGTCGCCGCCAAAGCCACGGGCGGGGCCACCATCAACCTGAGTGGCAACAACGCCATCACGTTTAGCCCGGGCGGCGGCGGCAATACCGGTCTTTGGGCGATCGGCCCGGGGAGTCAAATTATCAGCAATGGCACCGTTCTGACGATGCCAGGCGGCGGCGGTGGAGACTCCGGCGTCAAGGCTGACACACGGGCAGCAATCACGCTAAACGGCGACACGGTGACCGTTCATGGCAATGGCGGCGGCGAAGCCGGGCTGGTTGCCGGCGTCAACGGCAGCATCACCGGAACCGGCGTGACGGTAGACGTCTCCAGCAATGGCGGGCGCGGCGGGTATTTGCACGATGGCGGAACCATCATGCTGAGTGGTGGAAGTGTCACTACGTCAGGCTCGGGCAGCTACGGATTCCTTTTTCAGGCGCCAACGAATGTGACCAACAGCCTGGGTCTTGGCGGTACAGTCGTCAACTCGGCCGCGGACGCATTCGCGGTAAAGGGTGGCCGGGCCGACATCACCACGACCGGCGCAACGGTGAGCAGCAACAACGGAATTCTGCTCAGCGCCGCACAAACGTCCGCCGTCACGATGACGAGCGATCATTCGACGCTGACTGGTGCAATTACGACCGACAGCACGAGCACCAGCAATGTGACGCTCGGCCGCGGGACGATCTGGAATATGACCGGAAATTCCAACGCCACCAATCTCACAAACGATGCCAGCAGCATCTTGGTTTCAGCCCCGACCGGTGATCCCACGCAGCTTGCAAGCTACAAGACGCTGACGGTTATGAACTATGCCGGGTCAGGCGGAAACATTGCGCTCAACACCTACCTAGGCAACGACAATTCTCCGTCCGACCGGTTGATTATCAATGCCGGTACGGCGACTGGCGCGACAACCCTGACGATTCACAACACAACTGGCCCGGGGGATCAAACAACTGCCAACGGCATTGTGGTAGTAAATGCGATCAACGGCGCCACCACAGCATCAAACGCTTTCGCACTTCCCCCGGGTGAATTACGGGCCGGCGCCTACGATTATCGGCTGTTCCAAGGCGGTATCGGCGGCAGCGCCCCTGAAAGTTGGTTCCTGCGCTCCGACTTCGTAGTACCTCCGACGCCGACTCCGACTCCAACCCCCAAGCCGACACCAACACCAACACCAACTCCAACTCCAACTCCAACACCAACACCAACTCCAACCCCAACTCCAACCCCCACGCCAACTCCAACCCCCACGCCAACGCCAACGCCAACGCCAACCCCAACGCCAACGCCCGGACCTCCGTCAACAGAATTACCAGCCGACCCGCCGCCGGAACCGCTACCGCCCGGCGCCCATCCGATCATCGGGCCGGAGGTTGCGACCTACGGCGTCGTTCAGCCAATTGCCCGGCAGCTCGGGCTCGCGACTTTGGGCACGTTGAACCAGCGCATCGGCGATACGCTGACATTGGCAAATGCCGGCGCGAGCGGTGCCGGGTGGGGCCGCTCAGACTGGGCGCGGTTTTTCGGCCAACAAATCGACAATCAATATGAGGCGTTCGCCAGCCCACGCGCGACCGGCTGGCTCGGTGGATTTCAGGGCGGGGTCGACCTCTGGCGAGGCAACTTATTTCCCGTCCAGCGCGACGCCGCCGGGGTCTATTTCTCCTACGGCCTTGCGGACGTGAACGTAAGCGGCCTCGTCACCAACGCTGCGGCAAACGGCTACGCGCTGACGCACACCGGCACGCTCAACCTCAATGCCTATTCTGCCGGGGGCTATTGGACACATTATGGCCCCAACGGCTGGTATCTCGACGCGGTGCTGCAAGGCACGTTCTATACAGGTGCCGCTACGACGCAAAATGCCCAGCTACCGACGAACGGCAGCGGCTTTATTTCGTCACTGGAAGGCGGCTACCCCATCCCGCTGCCGCTGGGGCCGCGCTTCGTGCTGGAGCCGCAGGCGCAGATCATCTGGCAGGAAGTCTCCTTCAACACTGCCAGTGACGGCCTTGGTTCCGTTGCTTTGGGCTCGACTTCCGGTTGGACGGGACGACTTGGTCTGCGCGGCCAATGGACCATTACCGGCCAGAATGTGCCGGTGTGGCAACCCTATGTGGGAGTCAATTTCTGGCAGGACTGGGGCGCGCAGGCGACCACGACTTTTCTTCCGCTTGACCAGGTGCCGCTGATCAACCAGGCAACCCGCACAGAATTCCTGGGCGGCGTGACCGCCAAGCTCGACGCTCGTCTCAGCGTCTACGCCCAAGGCAGCTATCAGTTGGCAATCGCCCCCTTAAGCGAGGGCATCAGTCGCAATGGCTTCGAGGCCGACATCGGGTTTCGCTACACTTGGTAAGCTCAAGCGCAGCCTCCTAACGCTGAAGTCGCCATTTGCAATTCCAGCACAAAACGGGCGACTATCCAAAAAAGACTATGAAATGGTTGCGCCTAGAGCGGCGGGCGGTGGCGGAATGAAATTGGAATTCGGTATCTTCGATCATCTCGACCGTAACGACCTGCCACTACGCGAGTATTACGAACAGCGGCTGAAAGTTATCGAGGCTTTCGATCGTTGCGGCTTTTACGCCTATCACGTCGCCGAGCACCACTTCACTCCACTCGGGATGGCGCCCTCGCCCAGCGTGTTCCTGTCCGCGGTCGCGCAGCGAACCCGGCGGCTACGCTTCGGCACCTTCGTCTATGCATTGCCTGTCCATCATCCTTTGCGGGTGCTGGAGGAAATCTGCATGCTCGACCATCTGAGCGGCGGCCGGCTGGAGATCGGCTTCGGGCGCGGTTCCGTGCCGTTTGAAATCTCCTACTACGGGCAGAATGCTGACGAGCGGCAGCAGATTTATGCCGAGCGCCTTGAGCTCATTCTCGCGGCATTCACCGTCGGTACGTTGACCTGGAATGGACGCTATGACCAGTTCAAGGACGTCCCGATGGAGCTTGCACCGCTGCAAAAGCCACACCCGCCGCTGTGGTATGGCGCACATTCGCCCGACAGCGCCGAACGTGCCGCCCGCAAGGGCTTGAACATCGTGACCAACGACATGCCGGGCAATGCGGCCAAGATCGTCGCCCGATATCGCGAGGTCTGGCGCGAAACGCAAGCCTCGGGACCGCTGCCAAAAATGGGACTGGTGCGATTTATCGTCGTGGCCGAGACGGATGCCAAGGCAATGGCAATCGCCCGCCCCGCCTATTTACGTTGGCGGGCAAGCTTCGTCTATCTATCCGAACTGAACGGCTCCAAGCCTGACTCGCCGCTGAATGTGGACAGCTTCGACACCGTCGTTGACCAGGGTCAGGCTATTGCCGGTTCTCCAGAGACAGTACGCGCTTTCCTGGCCGCGCAGCTCGAGAACAGCGGCGCCAATTACGTTGTTGGACAATTTTGCTTTGGCGATCTTAAGTTCGAGGAAATTCTACAATCGGTCGAGTTATTCGCCGCGCAGGTCATGCCGGCCCTCCGGAGCGATCAAGAATTGAAACCCTCACCGCGACCATTTTCCGGCGCTATTGCTTGATTCCGATGGCAGTTGCGAGCCTATAGGTTCGACACTTGCGCTCGTGGCGGGAAACAACCGCCGGATCGCATGATGAACGGCAAGCTGCGCGGTATCGGCATCGGGTGCATCGTCGAGCATACCGGCCAAGTCGCCTCCCGTTACCGTATCAGAGGCGTTCGCAGTGTTTCCGGCTTCGACTGCGCCCATGTGGAAGTACAGCCAAACGGCCGCGCCGTTGTCAGCGTCAGCCAGGCCACGCAGGGCCAGGGACATTTGACCGCGTTCGCGCAGGTTGCCGCACAGCAGCTTGGCTTGGACGTAGAAGACGTCACTGTCGTCGAGGGCGATACCGACCGATGTCCGTACGGCACCGGAACCTTTGCAAGCCGCGGCGCTGTGATCGGCAGCGGTGCCGTGATGCGCGCGTCAGCTGTCGTTCGCGACAAGATGGCGCGCATTGCCGCAGACGTGATGGAGGTCGCGTAGACGATCTCGAATTTTCTGCCGGCCGCGTGCGCGTCGCCGGCTCCGATCTCTCGCTGACCATTCGTGAGATCGCCACTATGGCGGGGGCGCTAAAACGTCGAGCGATAGACTGCGGCAAGGCGCGCGCAGCACCGGCTGTGGCCACAAAGGCCCGACCATTCAGCCCCAGGGGTGGGTGGGGCAGCGCCGATATTGGCTTTTTTGCCTTCCCTGGGAACGCTGTGTCATCCCAGAGCTAGAGAGAGAGCGCGCTGGTATTGCGTACCGTCGAGTGGTACATTGGCTCACAGGACGAGCCGTTTGCATGATCGTTTCGTTCCGGGATGCTTGGCTGCGCGATTTCTTTGTCGAGGATATCCGGGTCAGGGGGATTCCGGCAGATTTAGCAACTCGGTCGTTCAGAAAGTTGCAAATGTTGGATGACGCCACCTCTGACGCCGATCTTCGCGTACCGCCCAGCAATCATTTCGAGAAACTCAAAGGCACTCTCGCCGGCTGGCATTCGATCCGGGTGAACCAGCAGCTATCGGTGAGGCGGCCATGCTCATGACCAAGCGTAAACCTGCGAGCGTTGGCGAAATCCTGGTCGACGAATTCATAGAGCCGCTCGGCCTGACGCAAGGCAACCTCGCCCAGGCGATGGGCGTGCCACGCAAGCACGTGAACGAGCTGTGCAACAACCGGCGCGCAATAACCGCGGATACGGCACTAATGCTGGCGCGCGTGTTTGGCAACAGCGCAGATTTCTGGCTGAACGTACAACGCCGCAACGACCTGTGGGAGGCTCTGCATTCTCCGGAGCGCCGCCAGCGTATCAAGCGCGCCCGACCGCTGCGCCCGGCCGCGTGAGGCACGGATGGACCACGGTTCAGTGGCGCAGATCGGCAACGCCGAGTTCGCTCCACATCCAGCTCAAATCGCAGCCGGTCGTCGGAGACACTGCTTCCTGCCGAGCCGCTCCGTTCTCCAACAATTTGAGCCATGCGACGAGCTTTGCGCGCCCCCTCGCCGACTTGGCGACGCGACGTGGCGTCATATTACCGAGCATCGGTATCGGCTGGTCGAGCAAGTCCATATAGTGACGATCCATGCTTGCCTGGAGCACGGCCTGTTCTTCATCCGGCGATAGCCCGGACGATAGGGGCTCTGAATTCCCGGAGGATTGCGATACCATCAATTGAACAACCGTCCGGGATTCAATGAGCGGTTCGCCGACCAGGCCAGCGAGCGCCGATGCAAGCAATGCTCGCCCTCGTTCCGCCCGCTGCTGCGAGTTTGTCTCAAGGACCAGCATCCTGCTCTTCAGCTCAGCCGTCCCCAGCACGAGTGAGCCATCGTCGAGCGTCGTAATGAAAGTTTGACTGTCTGCTCTTTGCTTCTTGCTGGCGCAGCTCTTTCGTCCGATCCAGCTCCAAAAGGTTTCGCTTTCCGGACAAAACACCGGGATTGCATCGAGCGCAAATTGGATCGCATCAGCGCTCGCTTCGGGCTTGAGCGGGTAGCTGACTGTCGTAAATACCAGCTCGTCGCCGTCCGTGTTGCACATCTGCGGCAAAGTCTGGTTCAGCGTCCGCAGCAGCAGATTATCGAGCCAGATATTTGTGAACAGGAATGCCGAAGCGCGCAGGAGCTCGGTATCGGTCAGCGCCTCGGCGAGCAGCGCACTGTCAATCCCCTGCCCGATTTTACGGGCAGACTTGCCAGCGTTAATGCGCGCCTTTTTGCCCGCGCGCCGAAGCGCCTTCAGAACGATTTCGCCGGTGTCGAAATCGAACGGCAAGGCACCTCCTGCCATTTCGGTCCGCGGCCCAACTTGCACAAGGCGAGCGGCCATCCGATCCCAAGGCTTGAGGTACCGTGTCCCCGATCGCTCGCTTACCCTTACCGGTTCGCCTCCGCGCACCAAATCGCGGGCGAGGAAAGATTGGTCTCGTACAATGTCGCTGATTTCATAAAGGCTCATCACCGAGGAACGCAAAGCGGTGATGTACGCCTTGTTCGAGGCGCTCTCCTTCCAGCCCCGTCGCTTCAAGTAGTCGTCGACGATATTGCGGCCGTCATCGAGGCTGCGCGTCAGAAAGTCTTCGAAGATGCAGCCCCACAGCACGGTAGTGTGATGCTCGCCGATAACCTCGAGCAGTTCGTCAATTGATACATCAGCCTTCGCACAAGCTGGCGCCAAGTGCCGATCCAGCATCTCATCGAACGCCTCCCGCCACTCTTCGCGGCTCAGGAATTTCATCAAACCTGCGAGGGAATTGGCGCTTACCATGGCTCACGCTCGCGGCGAATCGGCAATCACGTGGGCGGAGTATAGCAGCGCCAGTCAAAACGTGGTGTCAGGGTCAAGCGATCTCCCCAGCCGAATTGCGGTACCAATTCGGTGAGTTGCGATCGCCCTAAAACTACACTTATTCAAATGGATAACCGATCCGTACCGAATCTGCCAATCCACAGCTTCCAAAGGGCGGCCGCAAAATCATGTCGGCTGCAAAGGTCATGAGGCGCCTCCCGTCCAAAGCTTCACCGCATGCGCGAAATACATGGACGTTCTTTTGGGGCAATCACGCAAGAGAAGAATCAGTTTCAAGTTCTTACCGCTTGGGGGTGGCGGAGGGAGTGTCCGCCTTAGCGGCATCTGCCATCGTCTACCCATGTTTGCCAACGTATAAGGAAACCCCGGGAAAATTGGGGGTATTTGCCATTCTCGTCTAGGCTTGTCCGCCGACGTATGCCAGAAGCCAAGCCTCGGACATGGGCAAGCCTATGGGCAAGCGGTTCGGCGGAGAAGGCCATGGCGCAGACAATCGGAAGGCTCTCGGCGATCAAAGTCGCCAAGCTAAAGGAGCCCGGCTACTACGCCGACGGCGGCAACCTCTATTTCAGGGTTGCGCCGCCTCCCCAGGGCCCAGGCGGCTTTGCAAAGCCCGCCAGCGGTGCTCGGGGTTGGATATTCCGGTTCGCACTAAGCGGCCGCACGCGGGACATGGGCTTAGGCGCTTATCCCGATATCAGCCTCGCCACCGCGCGGGATCTGGCCGGAAAATTCCGGGCCCTGGTCAAGGAAGGCGTCGACCCGATCGAGCGCCGGCGAGCTGATCGATCGGCGCAGCGG
>JBAUGC010000246.1:0-2290 GCA_049679485.1 Xanthobacteraceae bacterium | reverse complement strand
GTATGAGAGTCGTATCCCCACGCGTTGAAGTCGTTATGGTAGCCGTAGGAGAAAAAAAGCGCCGGTATGAGCGCAAAGATTATCGAGGTCAGGACGCAAGCATATATGACGGCAGTTCTATTAAACCGGAAGTGCCCCACCAAGGATGCGTGGGGAGGCCCCTGTTCTCCCGCAGCGTCGCGCGACACAAACCTGGCGCCCGCATGAAAGTTCAGTAGTCGTTCGAATTTGCTCATTTGGCGCCCGCATTGTCGCCCCGACATTCCTCGAGCAAGTTTGCTAATTCGCGTTCGGTGCAGGAGGGGCGGGCTTCTGCAGCTCCGTACTTACGGCATCCAGGAAAGGCCGCCAACGCGCCACGATGACATGAATATCGCGAAGCAGTTTCTCTTTCTGTTCAGGCGGCAGGTCGCTTTCGGGAGCCGCCGCATGATCGAGTTCCCGCTCGACTTTCGTCCAAAATGGCCGGCCGCTCGCGTTCGCGAAAACCTCGCGAAATCTGTCGGCGACGGAATTGATGATAAATATGGCGCTGGCAGAGACGATGACGGCAACAATGCAGGTTTTTACCACAAACTGCAGCAAGCCACCGGATTGGCGACGAGGACTGGTGCGTCGAGCCTCTTCAGCGGCCACTGCCTCTTCCGCCTCTCGCTCAGCGTCCAGGCTCATGCGATGATTTCCTGCGGTTGTGGATGATGCACGACAATTACCCGGCTGGCGCCCTTAAACACAATAGACCGGCTTATGTCCATTGGCCCCGGTTGTGCACGTTGCCGCCGGCCTCAACCGCCAAAATCACGCCCATCAAGGGGTTGGCAACCTCGTGAGCGGCGACTTTTTTGCGATGGCTAGCTCGCGCCATTTGCGCCCTGTTCGCTCGGAGACTGGACCACCAGGCTTGGCTCTGGATTTCCCTGTGAATGTGGAGCCGGCCGGCGCGAGAGGGACGGCTGAAATATCCAAAAAATCCCGCCGATCAGGCCCTCCACGAGCGTTATCAGGCCAAATACGATCGAAGCCGCGAGCGCAATGTCTTCCGGCACGTTAAAGAACCCGAAGCCGATCACGAACAGACCTTCGCGCAGACCCCATCCGGCAATCGATATCGGCAGCACCAGCAACAGCATCACAACTGGTGCCACGATCATTACTCCGACTACCGACACTTCAGCGCCGAGGTCGCGCAGGATGAGCCAGACCACCACGAAGGCGGAAATCTGTGCGCCGATCGAAAGCAGTATGATTTTTGCGGAGTCGCCGGGCCGCGCTGCGAGAAACAACATATCGGCGATAATTTGCGCTACGAAACGACCAACCCGAAACTTGGCGAGACGGATGTGCTCGCGTGCCAAAACGTAGAACACGACACAGAGCACTGCGATCATTAGCACGATGCCCGCGATAGTCTGACGTTTTGGAATTGCGAACATGCGCTCGACCAGCGTCGGAAGTCCGTAAAGGCTCATGATGCCGAGCACGGCAAATCCGGTAACGCGGTCGATAAGAACGGAGTTGATTGCTTCGGCGAACGAACATCCATTCCGGTACAGCAACCAAATGCGCATACCGTCGCCGCCTACCGTTGAAGGCAGTGCCTGGTTGAAGAATTGGCCGACGAGATTGAGGCGGAACAGGTTCCAGTTGGTAAAGGCCCGCCCCACGGATTGCAGAATAATGCGCCATCGCGCGGTCACGAGCGCGATACCGGCATTGAGAACCACCAGGCTGATAACGGCCGTCAGCGGTGTGATATCGCGCAGGTGGCGTAACGTTGCGGCGTAGTCGACCTTGTGGAACAGCAATGCCAGTAATAGCAACGTCACGACCGCTTTGGCGGCGGTCGACAGCACGCGAGAAAGGTTTCGCGCCATTCCGTCACCCTGTGCGGCCATCAAGCCGAGGCCCCGAGATTGGCGGACTTAAAGCCGGTTTCCCGTGTCCACACAACGCCGCCAGGAGGGAATCCTGCCCCTTTGGGGCAAAATTACGTTTACGCCAACTCGTCGTAGTGCCGAAAAGCGGCTACTGACGTGGCGATCAGTCGACTTGGGCCGAGCTGTACGTTCCAGGTTGGCGGGACTGCAGCCATCGACCCATGGTCGTCCGAATGTGGGGCCAACGTCGTTCCTGCTTTAAGGCTTCGACAGTCCTTTGCTGTCGTGGTTCTGCCACCGGCAGGCTGCCCTTGTTGTCGGGACCAACGGCCCGTATTTCACCACCAAACCGCGAATTTGGGTCGCGGCGATCATTGTATCCGGGCAACCTTTCGACGCATCCTATTTTCACG
>JBAUGC010000245.1:0-5417 GCA_049679485.1 Xanthobacteraceae bacterium | reverse complement strand
GGCGTCATCCAGCCGATGCCGGCGCCGCCCGGCTCGAGCAGGATAGCGATGCGGCCGACGTTGGGGACGTCGAACGCCGGCTTCATCACCTTGGCGCCCGCCTTGACCGCTTTCTTCACCCGCTCGTCGACATTGTCGACGGCGATATAAGGCATCCAGCTTTCCGGTACGCCTTTGTAGTCGGGTCCGCTGATGTCGAAGATGCCGCCGGCGGGCGCGCCGCCGGCCATGGCGATTGTGTAGGTGGCGCCGCCCGGCATTGGCATGGCATCATACGTCCAGCCCATCGTCTCGGCGTAGAACTTTTTTGCTTGCTCGACATTGCGCGTCATTAGTTCGTTCCAGTGAAATTGACCGTGTGTGGTCATCGCACTTACTCCTGCGTTGGTGATGGGGTCGTATTGCAGTCTCGTATTCCCTTATCGTGTCGTTCAGGCGACGAATTTTTCCAGCTTGTCGAGCGCGCCGATCCAGCCGTGTTGGTGGCCGTTGCGCGATGCTTCGTCGAACAGTTTCTCATGCGTAATGGTCAGCAGCGTGCCGCCGCCTTCCGGTTTGAACAGAACCGTGACCAAAGACTCGTACGGCTCATCGGGCGGTGCAGCGTCCCAGGCCCAGGTGAAAACCAGCTTTTCGTTGGATACTACCTCGCGATAGACGCCACCGACATTGTGCGGCTTGCCATCCGGCGAGCGCATCTCGATGCGGTAGCGGCCGCCGACGCGCGGGTCACTCTCGGCCCGCACGGTCGCGATCTCGCCCGGTCCCATCCAGCGCTTTATTTTTTCCGGGTCGGTCCAGGCGGCGAAGACTTTGGCGGGCGGCGCCTGGAGGCGTCGTTTGAGGGTGAGGCTTGGTTTGACTGCGGTGTCGACGTCCATGAATCGTCCTCCTCAAGAAAAGCGGCGAGGCGCTGCAGGGCCCCGGACCAGAAACGTTCGTAGCGGTTGAGCCAGGCCATAGCGTTCTGCATCGGTGCGGCGTTGAGACGGCAGGTGACGGTACGGCCCGACTTGGTGCGCTTGACCAGTCCGGCATCGGACAACACGTCCAGGTGCTTCATGATCGCCGGCAGCGACACCTTGAACGGTTCAGCGAGCACGCTGACGGAAAGATCCGGTTGCTCGGCCAGCCGCGCCACCAAGGCCCGTCGCGTCGGGTCGGCAAGCGCGGCGAAGGTGCGATCAAGCGGTTCGGAACTTAACTTAACCATTTGGTTAAGTATAGAAGCGTGCCAGCCGCTGTCAAGCCGTCGCGCGCCAAAAAAGATCGGCGCGCAGCGCGCATCCGCCTCTGATACTTTTGTGCGACAGTCCGAGCGTGTGACGCCGAGAAGACGTGCGTGCTACTTCGTAGTCGTCGATGAGCAAACACGTTCGCGGACGAGAGGTTTCGCAAGGGAAGACGCATGACCGCTGCACAAATCTTCGATCTCACCGGCAAGGTGGCGCTGGTAACGGGTGCGTCGAGCGGGCTCGGCGTGCGTTTCGCGCACGTGCTGGCGGAAAATGGCGCGGAGATAGTGCTGGTAGCGCGGCGCGCCGATCGCCTCGACGCCGTCAAGGCGCGGATTGAAAAAGCGGGCGGCCGCGCGCTTGTGGTCGAGGCCGATGTCCGCGATCGCGCCGCGATGCAGCGGGTTTTCGATGCCGCCGAAAAAACCTTCGGCACGGTCACCATCCTGGTCAACAACGCCGGCATCGTGCAGTCGAAGCGCGCGGTCGAAATTACCGAGGAGGACTGGCGGCAGGTGTTGGCGACCAATCTCGACGCGGTGTTCTACTGGGCGCAGGAGGCGGCGCGCCGCATGCTCGCCGCGGGCAAAGGCGGCGCCATCATCAACATCGCTTCGATCCTCGGCATGAATCCCGACAACGGGGTGGCGAGCTATGCCACCGCCAAGGCCGGCGTGATCCAGCTCACCAAGGCGCTGGCCATCGAGCTTGCCTTCAAAGGCATTCGCGTCAACGCCATCGCGCCGGGCTGGATCGTCACCGAAATCAATCGCGACTATCTCGCTAGCGAACGCGGAGCGGCGATGAAACGGCAAATCCCCATGGGCCGCTTCGGCGAGGACCGCGACCTTGACGGGCCGCTGCTGCTGCTGGCGTCCGACGCCGGCCGTTTCATGACCGGCGCGACCGTCGTCGCCGACGGCGGTCAGGTGGTAGCGCTGCGCATCTGACACAAAGCGAGGCCCCATGCGATCGGTGCGGGTATCCTCAAAACGTCGTCGGCCAAATTGTCTGTGGTCTGAGCGTGACGCGCAATGCTGGCAATCGCGAGCCTATGCTTGACGGCGCACTTGCCGAGTCTGTTAGATGCGGACCTTCTCAGCGGCGCCGGGAGGATGAAATAAGCGCGATGGAGAGGCAAGTACGACGGGTCGTCACCAGCCACGAGGCGGACGGCAAAGCCGTGGTGCTGTTCGACGGCGCGCCGTCGAGGATCAGGCAAACGCCCCAAAGCGGGACGAAGTCGTGGCTCCTGTGGGCCACCGATGGGACGCCTGCCGACATCAGCGGCTCGCATGATCGCGGCGACCGTACCATCGGCATTCCGCCGCCGGCTGGCGGCAGCGTGTTCCGGGTCGTCGACTTTCATCCGTTCGACGCCGCGAAGTTGCCGGTCGACTACATGACGCGCAGCATCGGCGCCGACCACGCACCGTCAAAAGGCTGGGCGCCGAGCCATCCGGCCATGCATCGCACCCGCACCATCGACTATGCGATCGTCATGTCCGGCGAGATCGACATGCTGCTCGATGATTCGGAAGTTCACCTCAAAGCCGGAGATGTGCTCGTTCAGCAAGGCACCAATCATGCCTGGGTCAATCGCGGCACCGAGCCGTGCCGCATCGCCTTCGTGCTGATCGACGCGCAGGAATCCTGAACGGCGCTAGTCAAAACAGAAACGAGCATCCGCATGGCCGTCGAATTTGGCGTGGTCGATCACATGGATCGGCAGAACGTGCCGGTCCACGAAACCTACGACCGGCGGCTCAAGCTGATGGAGCTGTTCGACCAGGCGGGCTTCAGCACGTTCCACATTACCGAGCATCATTTCACGCCGCTCGGGCTCGCGCCATCGCCGCTGATTTTTCTGTCGGCAGCTTCGCGGATCACGAAATCCATTCGGCTGGCGCCGCTGGTGCTGATCCTGCCGCTCTATAATCCGCTGCGGCTCGCCGCGGAGTTGTGCATGCTCGACCACCTGAGCAAAGGCCGGCTCGACATCGGCACCGGGCGCGGCATCTCGCCGTATGAATTGGCGTTCCACAACATCAATCACCTCGAATCGCAGTCGATCTATAACGAAGCTTTCGAGGTGCTGATGATGGCGCTCACGCGCGAAACGGTCGACTTTCGCGGGCAATATTTCAAATACTTCAACGTGCCGATGGAGATGCGGCCCTATCAGAAACCGCATCCGCCGCTTTGGTACGCCACTGGTTCGGAAGCGGGCGCGGCCTTGGCCGGCAAGGAGAACCACAACGTCGCCTTTCTCGCTCCGGCGCCGCGGGCCAAGGTGCTGGTCGATGCCTACAAGAAGGGTCGCGCTTCAAACAAAGACAACGCGTCGCGGCCGACGGCGAAGGTCGGCATCGCCCGGCATCTTTACCTCGCCGACACCGATGCGGTCGCGCACACGGAAGGCACCGAGGGTTACAAGGCCTGGTTCGAGAAGTACGCCTTTCTCTGGCAGAAATACGACCCGCGACCGCCGCCCGCGATCGAGGATGTGCTGCGCCGGGATGCCGGCCGCATCATCACCGGCTCGCCGCAGACCATGCGCGATGAGATCGCGCGTCAGCTTGAACTGACGGGCGCCAACTACTTCATCACCCGCTTTGCCTACGGCAATCTGACCTTCGAGCAGAGTGCGCGCTCGCTCGATCTGTTCGTCTCCGAAGTCATGCCGCACTTCCAGGGGAAGTAGATCACAAGATTTGGGCAGACCACCGCCTGATCCAAGAGCATCCAGCCCCGGCCGAGTGGACAAAAAAGTCGCTCGTTGCTCACTGCGTTGGCGAGCTAAGGCGCGATCGGTGGTGCCGCGACGTGCCGCTGACGGTGTTGCTTTCTCGGCCAACTAACTTCCGACTTGGCACGAAGTATGCGTGCGGAGCTTGACACGCGCCGCGGGCCAAACGGAGCAGCTGCTGCCATGGATATGGGCGTCTTCATACCGATCGGGAACAACGGTTGGATCATTTCGAACAACTCACCACAATACAAGCCGACGTTTGATCTGAACAAAGAAGTCGTGCAGCGGGCCGAGCGCTACGGCTTCGATTTCGTGCTGTCGATGATCAAGCTGCGCGGCTTCGGCGGCAAAACCGAATTTTGGGACTACAATCTCGAATCCTTTACGCTGATGGCCGGGCTTGCGGCGGTCACCTCGAAGATCAGGCTGTTCGCATCGACCGCCATTCTGACGCTGCCGCCGGCCATCGTTGCGCGCATGGCGACGACCATCGATTCGATCTCCGGCGGCAGGTTCGGCGTCAACATCGTGAGCGGCTGGCATAAGGCCGAATACGATCAAATGGGTCTTTGGCCCGGCGACGAATACTTCGCCTACCGCTACGAGTATGCCGCGGAGTATGTGCGGATCCTGAAGGAGCTCTGGGCCAAGGGCGTGTCCGATTTCAAGGGCAAATATTTCACCATGAACGATTGCCGGATGCAGCCGCGGCCCGCGGGAACGGTGAAGATCGTGGCCGCTGGCCAGAGCCCGATCGGCATGAATTTCGCCGCCGAACATACCGACTACAACTTTTTGCTCGCTACCGGCGTCAATACGCCGTCGGCCCATGCGGCCGGCAATCAGCGGCTGGTCGCAGCGGCACAAAAGACCGGCCGCGACGTCGGCGCCTATGTGCTGTTCATGGTGATCGCCGACGAGACTGACGATGCGGCATTCGCCAAATGGCAGAAATATAAAGACGGCGTCGATGTCGATGCGCTCGCCTGGATGGCCGATCAGGGCGGTAAAGATAAGACCGCTGACGCCAGTTCGACCGCGGCGACGATCAATCTTCCGGAGCAGGCGGTCAATTTCAACATGGGCACGCTGGTCGGCTCATACGCCACCGTCGCGAGACTGCTCGACGAGGCCGCGCGCGTGCCGGGCACAAAAGGTTTGATGCTGACCTTCGACGACTTCATCGTCGGTATCGAGCAGTTCGGCCGGTTCATCCAGCCGCTGATGCAGACGCGCGCCGACCGCCTGATGGCGGCGGCGTGATCTGGCAGCGTGAACTGACGACTACCCGTCGGTAGCGCTCGCATGCGCGAGCGTCCGCGCCGCGGGCTCCGAACTGCGCGCCTGCCAGAAATTATGCGCCGCCATGCCGATTGCCATCGCCACGACGAACACGATGACGGCGGGAGACAAAGTCGCGAGATTTTCGA
>JBAUGC010000244.1:0-10722 GCA_049679485.1 Xanthobacteraceae bacterium | reverse complement strand
GACGGTTTCGCCGCGTACGATCGCGTCGGCGATGCGAGCGGCCGCCTCCGGCATCGCGGTAAGCACATTGGGATCGGGCATCGATCGCTTCACGGTCGGATCGAGGAACGCTTCGACCGCATCGACTTCGATATTCCGCCCGGCAAGAATGCGCGCCAGCAATTCCGGTAGATCATGGCGCTGCGCGATGGCGAGCGCGCGGGCCGAGCCGCGCTGGTCGAGCCGGTCGCGCCAGCGCCGCCCGGTCGCCGAGCTTTCGACGCCGAGAAAAAGGCCGTCCGTCACGGCGAACTCGCGTGATTCGTAGCCCATCGAATGAGCCTAGCCGATTCACGCGGGATTGGCTCGATTTCCCGGGCCAGGAATGCATAAACCGCAACGGGTGTCCGCCATCGTCGTGATTTCGCGGCAAGGTGCATCAGAATCTGTATAAAAACCGACCAGTTTTGAAGTGAACCAAGACGCATTTTGAAGGAAACCAAAAAGTAGAAGGTTTCAAGTAACTCCCCAGCGCCGACGACGACCTGGTCCGCAAAAGATGAAAATCTTTAATCGTGCAATCGCCGAGAACCGTAAGGTCTTCCGGTGATCACTTGGAGGTTCCATTGAATACTGTCTCGCGTCGCAGCATCCTCGCAGCCGGGGCGGCGGCAGGTACCGCTACCGCAACCACCGCGCTTGCGGGAACGTTTGGTAATCCGGACGAGCCATCGCAAGGCATTGTGAACACACAGAGCAACCCGCGCAGCGCCGTCGACCCGGGACCGCAAAATCCGGTACTTGCCGGGCAGTTTCCGAAGGCGTTCACCCCACCCGCGACAGACGTGGGAGACCTCCCGCAATTCTGGGCTTCGTTCAACAACGCGCCGCGGCGCATCCAGAACGGCGGCTGGGCGCGTCAAGTCACCCAGGCGGACTTCCAGGTCTCCGAAGAGATTTCCGGGGTGAACATGCGGCTGGACGCGGGAGGCGTTCGCGAGTTGCACTGGCACCAGGCCGCCGAGTGGGCTTTCATGAGCTACGGCAACTGCCGTATCACCGTGCTGGATCCCACCGGCCGTGCCTACGTCGCCGATGTGAAGGAAGGCGACCTTTGGTATTTCCCGACCGGATATCCGCACTCGCTGCAGGGCCTGGGACCGGACGGGTGTGAGTTCATCCTCGCCTTCGACAACGGCAAGCAGTCAGAGTTCAACACCCTTCTCGTCACCGATTGGATGGCGCACACGCCGCCGGACATTTTGGCCGAGAACTTTGGCGTGCCCGCCGAGACATTCAGCAAGATCTTCACCCACAACCTCTGGATCTTCCAAGGCGTCGTCCCCGGACCACTTGCAGCGGACGAAGACGCAGTCAAGAATCCGAACGGGCCGCCACCGAATCCGTTCACCTTCTCACTGATGCGCGGGCCGATTGCCAGGCAGACCAAGGGCGGAACGGTTCAGATCGCCGACAGCAACAATTTTAAGGCTTCGACCACAATCGCCGCGGCGCTCGTGACCGTCCATCCCGGCGGGATGCGAGAAATGCACTGGCATCCGAACGCCGACGAATGGCAGTACTACGTCAAAGGGAAGGCGCAGATGACAGTGTTCAACACCGGGCCGAGTGCGGTGACGAACAATTTCAACGCCGGCGACATCGGCTACGTCAAGCGCAACTTCGGTCATTACGTTAAGAACGTGGGCGACACCGACCTGTTGTTTTTGGAGATATTCAAAAGTGATACCTATCAAAATATTTCGCTCTCCGACTGGCTCACTCACACGCCGCCGGCGCTGGTCGCGGCCCATTTCAACGTGTCGCCCCAGGACATTGCCAAATTCCCGAACAACATTCCTGACGTGATGCCGCTCTGA
Organism: Xanthobacteraceae bacterium; assembly: GCA_049679485.1. Lineage (GTDB taxonomy): Bacteria > Pseudomonadota > Alphaproteobacteria > Rhizobiales > Xanthobacteraceae > BOG-931. The sequence continues at coordinate 8,863 of JBAUGC010000244.1, read as the reverse complement.
GGTGGCAGGTGCCACGCGCCGGCTGCCGAAATCGGATCAGCTCCGGGCGAATTCCACCACTCGCCGACTTTGATTGCAGCATGACTCCGGTTTCCCGCCTTCGCGGAGCCCTGCTTCGGCGGGCGAAGGAAGGTCCGAAAAGATCATGCTCCGGCAAAGATAATAGAGCGCCGATCGATACAATCTGAAGTGATTGCGCGCTAATCTAGGTGCACCCACCCTAAAACTTATCAAGCTGCCGATGCTCGGCCTTGATCCAGCGCACGGTGCCGGTGACTGAGCGCATCACCACCGTCTGCGTCTCGACAATGCCGTTGCCGAACCTGACGCCTTCCAGCATGCGGCCATCGGTAATGCCGGTCGCCGCGAACAGGCAATCGCCGCGCACCATGTCTTCGATCTGGTATTTCCTGCGCGGGTCTTTAATGCCCATCTTGGCGGTGCGTTCGCGCCGTTCCTCAGTATCGACCACCAGCCGGCACTGCATCTGGCCGCCGATGCAGCGCAAGGCGGCCGCCGCCAGCACGCCTTCGGGCGCGCCGCCGATGCCGAGGAAGATGTCGATGCCGGTCTTTTCCGGATCGGCGGTGTGGATGACCGCGGCCACGTCGCCGTCGGTGATCAGGCTGACGGCTGCGCCCGCCTTGCGCACCGCGGCTATCAGATCGGCATGGCGCGGGCGGTCGAGCACCATGGCGGTGATGGCTTCGGGCTTGACGCCTTTAGCTTTGGCCAGGTTGCGGATGTTTTCGTCAGCGGGAGCGTCGAGATCGACGACGCCCTTGGGATAGCCGGGACCGACGGCGATCTTGTCCATATAAATGTCAGGTGCATGCAGGAGGGTGCCACCCTCGGCCATAGCGAGCGTAGCGATGGCGCCGGGCATGTTCTTGGCGCACAAAGTCGTGCCTTCGAGCGGGTCAACGGCAATATCGACCTTGAAGCCGCCTTTGTTGCCAACCTTCTCGCCGATGAAAAGCATCGGCGCCTCGTCGAGCTCGCCCTCCCCGATCACAACCGTGCCGTCGATTGGCAGCTTGTTGAGCTCGCGCCGCATGGCGTCGACGGCGGCCTGATCGGCGGCCTTTTCTTCGCCGCGCCCGCGCAACCGCGCCGCATTGACTGCCGCGCGCTCGGTCACACGCACGATCTCCATCGCCAGAATGCGCTCGAGCATCAGACTGTGCGGAACGGTAATCGACGCCATCTTCCCCTCTGCAATTCGCCGTGCGTGTAAGCGGCTAGTTCTTCTCGATCCGGATCACCTGCGGCCGTCCGGAGATTACACGGTCGCGGCGCACCGCGGCGAGCGCCTTGCGCACCGCGTCTTCGCTGGTGGCGTAGGTGATCAGAATGACCGGCACCGGCCCCCCCGAGCGTCCGGGCTGGGCACCGCCTTGGCCGCGGATGTCGTGGCGCTGCATGATCGACTCCAGCGAGATCTTCCGCTGCGCCAGGCGGCGCGCGATGGTCGCGGCGCTGCCGGGACGATCGCGCGCCAACAGGCGGATGTAATAACCGCCTTCGTGGCGCTGCATTGGGGCTTTGCGGATCGCGGTCATGCGCGCCGCCGGACGTCCAAACGGTGGCGTCCGCACGCCGCGCGCGATATCGGCGAGGTCGGATACAACAGCAGAGGCAGTGGCCATGCCGCCGGCACCGGGCCCGACTAGCGTAATTGGCGCCAGTCCGTCAGTATCGACGGTTACCGCGTTAGTTACGCCCATCACCTGCGCGATCGCGGAGTCTTTCGGCACCATGGTCGGATGCACGCGCTGCTCGATACCGGCTTCGGTTTTCACCGCCACGCCGAGGAGCTTGACGCGATAGCCAAGCTCAGCCGCGGCGTCGAGATCGGCGAGCGTGATCGACGAAATGCCCTCGACGTAAACCGCGTCCGGATCGACTTTCGTCCCGAACGCCAGGCTCGCCAGGATCGAAAGCTTCTGCGCGGTGTCGTGGCCTTCGACGTCGAAGGAAGGATCGGCCTCGGCGTAGCCCAAACGCTGCGCTTCACGCAGGCATTCGTCGAACGCGAGCCGGTCCTCCTCCATGCGCGAGAGGATATAATTGCAGGTGCCGTTGAGGATGCCGTAGATGCGCGTGAACGAGTTGCCGTTGAGCCCCTCGCGTAACGTCTTTACGATCGGTATGCCGCCGGCGACCGAGGCTTCGAAATCGAGCGCAACGCCGTGGCGTTCCGCCAGCATGGCAAGCTTGTGACCGTGCCGCGCCAGCAGCGCCTTGTTGGCGGTCACCACCGGCTTACCGGCCGCAAGTGCGGTTTCGACCGCCCGCTTAGCGGGATCGCCCTCCCCGCCTATGAGTTCGACCAGGACATCGATCGCGGGGTCCGTTGCGAGCGCCACGGGATCCTCGACCCAGCGAAATTTTTTCAGATCAACGTCCCGCTTCTTGCTGCGGGAGCGGGCGCTGACGGCGACGACCTCAATCGACCGCCCGCAGCGCGCCGCGAGCTTGTCACGGCCGCTCTCCAACAGATGGACAACGGCCGTGCCGACCGTTCCAAGTCCGGCAAGACCGACTTTCAGCGGCTCGGCCATAAACGTCGCTAACTTGGGGGTGAAAGCGCGCGCTCGACTAACGTCGGGTCGCCATGGGCACGACGTTGTGCAGCATTTCCGGCCCGGTTTCAAGAAAGCGCCGGATGTTGCGGGCGGCCTGACGGATGCGCTGTTCGTTCTCGACCAGCGCAATACGCACATGGCCCTCGCCATGCTCGCCGAAGCCGGCCCCGGGGGATACGGCAACGCTCGCTTTTTCGACCAGAAGTGTCGAAAACTCGACGCTGCCGAGCGGCTGGAACGGCTCGGGTATCGGTGCCCAGGCGAACATCGACGCTTGCGGCGGCGGCACCTGCCAGCCGGCGCGGCCGAACGATTCCACCAACGCGTCGCGCCGGCGCCGGTAGATCCCGCGCATCTCGTGGATGCAATCGTCGGGACCATTGAGCGCCGCCGTTGCCGCCACCTGGACCGGGGTAAAAGCGCCGTAGTCTAGATACGATTTCACCCGCGCCAGAGCCGCAATGACCCGCTCATTGCCGACGGCAAATCCGATACGCCAGCCGGGCATCGAATAGGTCTTCGACATCGAGGTGAATTCAACCGCGACATCCATCGCGCCCGGAACCTGGAGCACCGAGGGCGGCGGATTGTCGTCGAAATATATTTCGCTGTAGGCCAGATCTGACAAAATCAGGAGCGAATGCTTTTTCGCAAACGCCACAAGGTCCCGATAGAAGTCGAGATCGGCGATGGCGGCCGTCGGATTCGACGGATAGCAGGTAACGACGGCAATCGGCTTCGGAATGGTGTGATTCACCGCGCGTTCAAGCGCGCCGAAAAACGCCGCGTTAGCCTCGACCGGAACCGAGCGGATCGCGCCTCCGGCCATCAGGAAGCCGAAGACGTGAATGGGATACGTCGGGTTCGGTACAATAATGACATCGCCCGGCGCCGTGATCGCCTGCGCGACGTTGGCGAAGCCCTCCTTGGAGCCAAGCGTGGTGACGATCTGGGTTTCCGGATTGAGCTTCACGCCGAAGCGACGCGCGTAATAAGCCGCCTGCGCGCGGCGCAAACCCGCAATCCCTTTGGACGCTGAATAGCGGTCCGTGCGCGGCTTGCCGACGGTCTCTTTGAGCTTTTCGACCACGTGCGCTGGCGCGGGCAAATCGGGGTTACCCATGCCGAGATCGATGATATCGGCCCCGCCATTGCGCGCCACAGCCTTAGCCCGATTGACCACCTCGAACACGTACGGCGGCAACCGGCGAATACGATAAAACTCTTCCATGATTTCAACCGGCTCGGCGGATTTGACGATCCTACACTTTTATCACTGCCCGTCGTCTGTACCAGCCGTCTTCGTCGCGGCCGGCGTAGCCGCGGGCTGCAGCGACGTTTTCTGGGGTTCAGGCGTAGGGGGAGGAACCGGCGGAATCGACTGCAAGTGGTCGCGCTGGGAGATCAGGTCGTCAGGCATCTGCTTTACCTGATCCGGTGTCAGCGGCGTTTCGGCCCTGGGCGTCGGCATATCATGCACCGCGGGAAAGCCGACTTCCGAGCAGCCCGCCAGAAGACAGGCCAAACCCACGGCGAGCAAGGCTCCGAACGCAAGCTTTGCACCGTGCTTCTGCCTAATCACGCGGTTTCCCCGACCGTCCCCCGACGAGCCGATAATCGCCCGGCCAGACAGCGTCTGCTCCACCCGACCTGCCGGAATAACCTACCGCCTCAAAGGTTTACAAATATCAACCTAGAGGTGACACCAGCTACAAAAATAGCGCTGTAATATGGTGGAAACAAGGTCCGGATGTTTTGGGGATGTCTTGGGGACGGACGGAACGGAACGCACATCCGCCTCCCGGGAATGCTGCGCGGCCGGCCTTGCGCGCATAATTTGCGCAGGCCATTTCTGCCGCAAGGGCCTATTCTAAAAGCCCTGCGGAAGGTGAGGAACGCTGGTGCGAGCTCCATCGCAACTGCCGACGACCGTCGGGCCGGTCGACGTTGAGGTATTTTCACGCAATCTCGCACGCCTGATCGAGGAAGGCGGACGGGCGCTCGCCGCCTATATGAAGCCGCGGGAGGACGGCCGTAAGAGCGAACTCGCCGACGAGTTGCGCGACGTCGTCAAGACTCTCGGGGAAGTGTTGCAATACTGGCTGGCCGACCCGCAACGCACCGCGGAGCTGCAAGGCCGGCTGGGTCACTCCTATCTCGAGCTGTGGGGCGCTGCCGTCAAGCGGCTTTCCGGCGAAGGGGCGCCACCAGTAGCGACGCCGGCGGCGAACGACAAGCGCTTCGCCGACCCGGAATGGACCACGAATCAATTCTACGATTTTCTGAAACAGCTCTATTTGCTCACGGTCAACTGGGCCGACCGCCTGGTCAGCGACGCCGACAAGCTCGATCCGCACACCCGGCACAAGGCCGAGTTCTATATCCGGCAGATCGCCAACGCGCTGTCGCCGTCCAATTTCGTTTTGACCAATCCGGAACTGCTGCGCGAGACGCTCACCAGCAACGCCGAGAACCTGGTTCGCGGCATGCAGATGCTCGCCGAGGACGTCGAGGCCGGCGGGGGCCATCTCAAGATCCGCCAGTCCGATTCCTCGATGTTCGCCGTTGGACGCAATCTGGCAATGACACCGGGCAAGGTGATCTTCCAGAACGACATTATGCAGCTTCTCCAATATGCGCCTTCGACCGCAAAGGTACTCAAGCGCCCGCTGCTGATCGTGCCGCCCTGGATCAACAAATACTACGTGCTCGACCTGACGCCGGAAAAATCCTTTATTAAATGGTGCGTCGATCAGGGGATCACGGTGTTCTGTGTCTCATGGGTCAACCCGGACGAGAGCCTCGCGCAAAAGACCTTTGAAGACTACATCCGCGAAGGGCCACTCGCTGCGCTGGACGCGATCAAACAGGCGACCGGCGAAGACAAAGTCAACGCCGTCGGCTATTGCGTGGGTGGCACCATGCTCGCCGTGGCACTGGCAAAAATGGCGGTGGATCACGACGAACGCATCGCGTCGGCGACCTTGTTTGCCGCTCAGGTCGACTTCACCTATGCCGGCGATCTCAAGGTCTTCATTGACGAGGAACAGGTCGAGGCGATCGAGCAACGCATGGCCGAGCGCGGCTATCTCGAAGGTATGTCGATGGTCACGGTATTCAACCTGCTGCGCTCGAACGATCTGATCTGGCCTTACGTCATCAATAATTATTTGAGGGGCAAGGCGCCCTTTCCGTTCGATCTGTTGTATTGGAACTCCGACGCCACGCGGCTGCCGGCGGCCAATCATTCGTTCTATATGCGCAATTGCTACCTCGACAACAAAATCACCAAGGGCAAGATGGTGATCGGCAACACCCCGATTGATCTGAAAACGGTGAAAGTGCCGGTCTATAATCTCGCGACGCGGGAGGATCACATCGCACCGGCGAAATCGGTGCTGCTCGGCTGCAAATATTTCGGCGGCAAGGTGAGGTATGTACTGTCCGGGTCCGGCCATATCGCCGGCGTGATCAATCCGCCGAACAAGCAGAAATATCACTACTGGACCGGGCCGCGGCCGCGGAGCGCCAACCTCGATGGCTGGCTGAATAAAGCAAAGGAACATCCCGGCTCGTGGTGGCCGGACTGGCTCACCTGGCTCAAGCGACACGATGCGACCGAAGCCCCGGCGCGCGTGCCAGGCGACGGCGCGCTCAAGCCGATCGAGGACGCGCCGGGAAGCTACGTGAAGGTGCAGGCCTGACCATTGCCCAGCGCCCGCCTTGGCGCTATATGACTATGGTCATTGACCATGGTCTTATAGGCCGAAAATGTCGCGGATCATCAAAGCTTCCGAATTCAAGGCGAAGTGTCTGGCCCTGCTGGATGAGGTCGAGCGGACCGGCGACAAGCTTGTCATTACCAAGAAGGGTAAGCCTGTTGCTGAAGTGGTACCACATAAGCCGACCAAGCGCAGTCTGATCGGTCTTTATAAAGGCCGCGGCGAGATCCTTGGCGATATCATTTCGCCAATTGACGTGGAGTGGGAAGCCCTCAAGTGATCGTCCTCGACACCCACGTAGCCTTGTGGTCGGTGTTCAATACTGCTGCCTTAGGAAAGAGATGCCTCAGACTTATCCGGCAAGCAGAGGACAAACGTGAGCTTGCAATCAGCGCCGTCAGTTTCTGGGAAATTTCCTTGCTCATCGCCAAACGCAGGTTACGTTTTTCGGATTCGGCGAAGGAGGTTCGGCGAACTATACTGGCAACCCGCACCGCCGAACTGCCTTTGAGCGGCGAAATCGCCATTCTCGCTGGCGAGATCGAAAATTTGCACGCCAATCCAGCCGATCGCTTCATCGCGGCGACGGCGATCACGCACGACGCGACATTGGTAACGGCGGACGATAGACTGTTGCGCTGGCAGCACAGCGTGCGCCGGTCCAACGCCGAGATTTAATTCCGTCCTTTAGGGAAACAGCGCCACCTGTTCGAGCCCCGTAGTTTCGGGAAAGCCGAGCATAAGGTTCATATTCTGCACCGCCTGACCCGAAGCGCCCTTGGTGAGATTATCGAGCGCCGAGCCGATGATGGCGCGGCTGGCGATGCGGTCGGCGGCGACGCCAATGAAGGTCATGTTGGAGCCGCGCACGTGGCGGGTCTGCGGCAGGGTGCCGAACGCCAGCACATGCACGAACGGCTCGTTCGCGTAAGACTTTAAAAGTAGCGCATGAAGGTCTTGCGGCGACGCTTTCGCGCCGCGCACGTAAATCGTTGAAAGGATGCCGCGATTCATCGGCACAAGATGCGGCGTGAAGGTCGCGACTACCTCGCGGCCGGCGGCCAACGAAAACTCCTGGTCGAGTTCGGCCATGTGGCGATGATGCCCGACTCCGTAGGCGTGGAAGCCCTCGGACACTTCCGAAAACAACATTTCCTCTTTCGCCGCCCTGCCCGCTCCGGTCATGCCGGATTTGGCGTCGATGACGATCTCGTCCGGATCGATCGCCTTGGCTTTGAGGAGCGGAATCAGCGCGAGCTCAGCGCAGCTCGTATAACAGCCGGGATTGGCGACAAGCTGCGCCGTCTTTATCTCGCGCCGATAGATTTCAGTCAGCCCGTAAACCGCTTTCTTTTGCAGCTCGGGCGCCGCATGTGGATGGCCGTACCAGCGCTCATAGGCGGCCAGATCGGCCAGGCGGAAATCGGCGGAGAGATCGACAACCTTGAGAGTCGGCGCCTTCGCCAGCAGATCCTTGATGATCTTCTGCGTCGTGCCGTGCGGCAGCGCACAGAATACGAGATCGAGGCCGAGCGCCGGCCAATCGGTGCCTTCGATAGCCGTAAGCGTCGGCAACGCATAAGGCGAAAACTGCGGGAATACATCAGACATCGGTTTCCCGGCCCGGCGATCAGCCGTAAGCAGCACAATGTCGACGTTCGGGTGGCGGATGAGGAGCCGCACCAATTCCGCGCCGGTGTAACCGGAGGCGCCGAGGATGCCGATTTTTGCTTTCGCAGACATGATTAAGCCCTTGGCTTTAAGAAGCTAAGCCAGCGTCCGCGGGAGGATATCGGAAAAGTGCCGCGGAAAACCGCCGGCACGATGTTGCTACGCGTAAGCGCGCGCTCGTGCCGTATCACGACGGCGGCGGCGCTCCGCTGCGGCAGTTTTTATCGACCGGACGATGTTGGACGATCGGGTCATGGCCGGCCATATAGAGGCCGAGCCTGGCAGCGTCAATGCAGGTCCGCGCGCGGGTTCGGACAGACGCCCTCATTGTTTTGCCGTTCGCGTGGCATAGTCAGAGGCCGATTCGCCAGCCTCTGTCACCGGGACCGCGGCTCACTATATCGGCCCAACATCAAAAGCTTCGCATGGGAAAAGCAGCTAAAACATCAAAATCGTCCGGCGGCCCGGACCTGTTCGCCAACCTCGGCGAACCGCGCGCCGGATCACGTCGCCCGGCGGCACGCGGCGGCGGCACATCGGCACGCGCGTCCGCCGGCGAGTCCGGCTACACGGCAAAGCACATCGAGGTCCTGGAAGGGCTTGAGCCGGTGCGCCGCCGCCCCGGCATGTATATCGGCGGCACCGACGAGAAGGCGCTGCACCACCTGGTCGCCGAGGTGATCGACAATTCCATGGAAGAGGCGCTGGCCGGCCATGCCGACTGGATCGAGGTCGAGATGGAGGCCGACGGCTTTGTCACCGTCACCGACAACGGCCGCGGCATGCCGGTCGATGCGCATCCGAAATTCAAGAACAAGTCCGCGTTGGAAGTGATCATGTGCACACTGCACGCCGGCGGCAAATTCGATTCCGAAGTTTACG
>JBAUGC010000243.1:0-3553 GCA_049679485.1 Xanthobacteraceae bacterium | reverse complement strand
CGAGCTTTGGCTATTCCGGCCGATGACTTATATCACCGCTGCAACCAGAACGGATAAGCCCCCTGATGAACGTTCCGCCGACGACCGAAAATCCGCTTCTTGCGAACTGGGCGACGCCGGATGAGGTCCCGCCTTTTCCGCAGATCAAGCCCGAGCACTTCACTCCAGCCTACGATCGCGCATTCGCAGCGCACCAGGCGGAGATTGCCGCTATTGCGGTTTCTGCCGATCCACCCGATTTCGCAAACACCGTTGCCGCGCTGGAGCGAAGCGGCAAAGCGCTTGCCCGCGTGGATGCAGTTTTCCACCTCCTCATCGGCGCCAACAGCAACGAAAAGCTGCTGGAGATCGAACGCGACCTGGCACCGCGGGCTGCCAGCCATTGGAACAGCATCCACACCAACCCGGACCTGTTCCGGCGCATCGATGCGCTCATGCAGAGGGGCGAGACGCTCGGGCTTGATCCCGAGCAGAGGCGAGTGCTCGAACGCTATCACATCACTTTCCGTCGCGCCGGCGCCGGGCTCGACGGCGCGGCCAAGAAACGCCTGGCCGAAATCATCGAACGGTTGGCGGCGCTCGGCACCGCGTTCAGCCAGAACGTACTGGCGGATGAGCAAGCTTTCGCACTGTCGCTCAACGGCGAGGCCGAGCTTGCGGGCCTTCCCGACTTCATGCGCCAGGCGATGAGATCGGAAGCGCAGGAGCGAGATCTCGACGGCCATATCGTCACCCTGTCGCGCTCCAGCGTTGAGCCATTTCTGCAATTCGCGCAGCGCCGCGATCTGCGCGAGAAGGTCTTTCGCGCCTTCGTCAACCGCGGCGACAATGGCGGCCCAACCGACAACAAGGCGATCATCGCCGAAATGGTGCAATTGCGGGCCGAGCGCGCTCGCCTGCTCGGTTATCAAGACTTCGCGCATTATCGCCTCGACGATGCCATGGCGAAAACGCCCGAGGCCGTCCGCCGCCTCCTCGATACCGTGTGGTCGCCGGCGCGAGCCCGCGCGCTGGCCGATCGCGACGCGTTGCAGGCGCTGGTCCAAGAGGACGGCGGCAATTTCAAATTGGCGCCGTGGGATTGGCGCTACTACGCCGAAAAGCTTCGCCAGCGGCGCTGCGATATCGAGGAGGCGGCGATCAAGCCGTACCTTAATCTCGATCGGATGATCGAAGCTGCCTTTTATACGGCGCAGCGCCTGTTTGGCCTACAGTTCACCCGGCGTGCAGACGTTCCGGTCTGGCATCCGGACGTGCGCGTGTGGGAAGTGCGCGATAACGGCGGCGGCAAGGTCGGGCTCTTTTTTAGCGATTATCTTGCCCGGCCTTCAAAACAGAGCGGCGCCTGGATGACTTCGCTGCGCGATCAGGAAAAGCTCGCCGGCGACATTCGTCCCTTCATCATCAATGTTTGCAATTTCTCCAAAGGCGCCGAAGGCGAGCCGACGCTACTCAGCTTCATCGATGCTCACACCTTGTTTCACGAATTCGGCCACGCGCTGCATGGTCTGCTGTCGAACGTCACCTATCCGGAGATTTCGGGAACCAGTGTTGCCACGGATTTCGTCGAACTGCCCTCGCAGCTTTACGAACACTGGCTCGAGCAGCCCGAGATCTTACGGCAGTTCGCCCTGCACTATCAGACCGGCGAACCGATGCCGGAGGCGCTGCTGCAGCGCCTGATTGCTGCGCGCAACTCCGATCAAGGTTTTGCGACCGTGGAATTCCTCGCCTCGGCTTTTGTCGATCTCGATTTTCATTCGCTGTCGTCGGCGCCCGCGATCGATGCCGCGGCGTTCGAAATCCAGTCGCTGGCGCGTATCGAAATGCCGGATGAGATCGTCATGCGCCATCGACCGCCGCACTTCGGCCACGTGTTTTCGGGCGGCGGGTATGCGGCCGGCTATTACAGTTACATGTGGTCTGAGGTGCTCGATGCCGACGCGTTCGAGGCCTTCAAGGAGACCGGCGACATTTTTGACCCCGCCACAGCCAAGCGCTTGCGCGAGACCATCTACGCGGCAGGCGGCTCCCGCGAGCCGGCCGACGCGTACAAAGCCTTTCGCGGCCGGCTGCCGAGCCCCGATGCGCTGCTGCGCAAGCGCGGACTGGTCGAGAGTGCACCAACGAGCTGAACATGACCGATCTGCACAGTGGCGGCCATCGTCGCGGCGTGGTTTGCGCGCCGCATTCCGGCGCCGTTGAAGCTGGCCGTTCGATCCTCGCCGAAGGCGGCAACGCGCTCGAAGCGATGCTGGCGATGGCGGCGTCAATCGCAGCCATCTATCCGCATATGAACCATATCGGCGGCGACGGCTTTTGGCTGATCCGCGAGCCGAATGGCCGCGTGCGCGCCATCATGGCAGCGGGTCCAGCAGGCAGCGAGGCGCGGCCGGAGTTCTACCGCGATTACGAAGCAATCCCGCCGCGCGGACCACTCGCCGCACTGACCGTGCCCGGTGCGATCGGCGGCTGGACCCTTGCGCTCGACGTCGCGAAAGCGAACGGCGGCAAGTTGCCGCTCGACGTTCTGCTCACGCCCGCATATGGCAGCGCGCGCGACGGCTATAAGATCTCACGCAGCCAGGCCCAGCTGACCCACGACAAGCTTTCTGAGCTTGCGTCCGCGCCAGGCTTTGCCGCGACTTTCTTGGTGGATGGCGAGCCGCCTGCGGCCGGGACCGTCTTGAAGCAGGAAGCGTTCGCCACAACGTTGGCGCACTTGGCCCACGCGGGCCTCGATGATTTCTATCGCGGCGACGTCGGGCGGGAGATCGCGGCGGATCTTGTCCGCATCGGCAGCCCGGTCACGCGCGACGACCTGACGCGCTATCACGCCACGCTCGCCGAACCGCTGCACGTCGAATTGCCTGTCGGCAGCGTCTACAACACCGACGCGCCCACCCAAGGCGTCGCCTCGCTCATGATCCTTGCATTGTTCGCGCGGTTGGGTGTGACCGAGGCGGAGGGCTTTAACCACCTCCACGGCCTCATCGAAGCGACCAAACGGGCGCTGCGCGTGCGCGATCGCGTGGTCACCGACCCGAACTATCTGGCGCACGCGCTCGACCGTTGTCTTGAACCGAAATTCATTGCCGGCGAGGCGATGAAGATCGACCGGCGCAAGGCAGCGCCCTGGCCACTCGCCTGGGGCGCAGGCGACACTGTCTGGATGGGAGCCGCCGATACGACCGGTCTCGTCGTCTCCTACATCCAGTCGCTCTATTGGGAGTTCGGCTCGGGCTGCGTGTTGCCACACACCGGCGTGCTCATGCAAAACCGCGGCATTAGCCTTTCGCTGCAACGCGGCGCGCTCAATGCGCTCGCGCCCGGTCGGCTGCCGTTCCACACGCTCAATCCGGCGCTGGCAGTTCTCAAGGACGGACGCATCATCGCCTACGGCACTATGGGCGGCGACGGCCAGCCGCAGACGCAAGGAGCGCTTTTCACGCGCCACGTGTTGTTTGACGAACCGCTCGCCGAAGCGATCGATCGCCCGCGCTGGGTGCTCGGGCGGACCTGGGGCGAAGAGCGGACCAGGCTGCGGTTGGAG
>JBAUGC010000242.1:0-4083 GCA_049679485.1 Xanthobacteraceae bacterium | reverse complement strand
CAGCAACATAGTGGAGCATCCCGAACTCATCGCCGAACGCATCATCCGCTTCGCGCGTCTGGTGGGGCGGGAGAATGTCATCGCCGGCGCCGATTGTGGGTTCTCGTCGCAGGCTCTGTACCAGACCGAAGTGCACCCGACGGTGGTCTGGGAGAAATTCAAAGCCATGCGCGCCGGCGCGGATATCGCCACGCAAAAGCTTTGGGGTTAAAGTTGAGGCACCGGTTTAGTGTGTTGCCGATGTTTGCAGCTGTGCCGCAATACGATTGGCTTCTGCGACGTCCTCAACAGTGTTGACGTTGAAGAATGGATCAACCGGAGTGGCCGGCCAGGTGGCCGTGGCGACGCCATGCCGTGCCGACCAGCTCTCGACCTTCCGCAGGCCTTCGATGTGTAACGCGTGCCGCAAATCCTCGCGCAACGCGACAGGCCACAACGCTACGACGGGATGTTGCCTTTGCGCCGAACGCGCGCACGCGATCGGGGTACCTGCATCAACGCGTGCGCGATGCAGGCGCGCGATGAGGTCGGACGGCAAGAACGGACAGTCGCTCGGCGCACTCACCATCCATTCGAGCTCCGGCGCGTTGTCAACTGCCCAATCGATACCGGCCAAAATGCCGGCAAGGGGACCGTTATAATTGGATGTGCCGTCGGCGACGACCGGCAGGCGCGTATCGGCGAAGCGGCTTAGATCGCCGTTGGCGTTGAGAATAATGTGGGAGCATTGCGGGGCCAGGCAGGCGAGAGCGCGTTCGAGAATCGTCGTCTGGCCAACCCGGATACGGGCCTTGTCGCCGCCGCCCAAGCGTTGCGCGCGGCCGCCGGCGAGGACGAGGCCGAGAGTGGGTGGAGTGCTCACGCGGGTTTCGCTTTTTTTCGTGTGCCTTCTGCCCGCAACGGATTTCGGGCGACTTCGATGGTCAGCGGCGGCATGCTACATGGATTAAGCGCTGACCCCCAGCTAGAGGTTAGGCTTAATGCAACCTGGACATTTGCTGATGTTGACGGCGCTGCTGCTGGCGGCCTGCGTCATCGGTGCGCCATGCGCGGCGGATCAGATACCGTTGCGAACGATGCCGCCGTTTCACCGGAGCGATAAAACCTGCCTGAGCATCCATTACGACGGCAATGCAGCTTACTGGCTTAATCATTGTCCGTATCCTGTGGCGGTTCGCTGGGACGACGAAGCAAAATGCCAAAACTGGGGCTGTCAGGGTGAAGTTCCGGCGAATACGCGTTCAACCGCTGCCATATCCCGGCATCCGCGATGGTGCGAGTGCCCCGGCACATTGAAGACCTGCAATCTGCCGGCTAATGGCTGCTGACCCGCAACACCCGGGCCAGCCTTACCAAACGAGTAATCGTCAGGGAATCCAGGACCAGAGTTCGACGCGGACGATGCGGATAATCCGGCGGAGAAAAGCTTGCCACACGCGCATGTCTTCGCCGTCGATCTTGGCGTAACCGGTCATCGCTGGGCGGAGCGTATCATCTGGATTTGGTATCGAGGCTGCGACGCGCACAATCGTTCCGTATGATTTGACCTGCGCCGCCGGGGCAATACTCGTTACTTTGCCGGAAATTTCGCGATCTTCGTTTGCCCATGGCCGCAAGCGCACATTGTCGCCGACCTTGACGAGTCCGACGTCCGCCTCGGGAAGATTGATCTCGGCCTGAAGCGTGTGCGTATCTTCGAGCGTAAGCAATTCGGCACCGCGGCGAAGATATGTTCCGGTCAGAAGGTTGACGTTGGGCGTCATGACCCGCCCGGTGGTTGGTGCGCGCACCGTCGTATCCGCGAGTTGATCGCGTGCATAGGCAAGCTTGCGGGTCAGGCGCTCGACCTCGGTTCGAGCAGCCTGCTCGGCTTGAGTCTTGGTGTAGTTCGCGGCAGCAGCGTCGTCTTTGGCGGTCGTGGTGGCCGGTTCATCGCCGATTGCGTCAGCGATTGAACGTTCGAGATCGGACTCGGCTCCTTTATCACCGGCGGGTTTCTTATCTCCGCCAAACTGCGCAAGTTGCGCCTTGGCGTGCTGCAACTCTGTGCTGGCGGTTGAGACTTCTCGCTGCTGATCCTTCGTCGAAAGTTTGGCAAGGACCTGATTGGCTACGACCCAATCTCCCTCGTGCACCGAGACTTGGTCGATTTCGCCGGCCGTGCGTACAGTGACCACTGTTCGTTGCGTGGGCAGGATCTCAAACGTTCCCGCCGCTTCGTAACGATAGGGCAGGAAGGCTACAGCCAGCAACGCCGCGGCGACGACGGCCCAAAACACTTTGCCGACCTTGCCAAGACTGGTTGGCCGCTCGGTAGCAACATCGGTCTGGTCGGCCCAGCTCCCACGCAACGCCAATGCGTTGTTGGGACTAGCCGTTTCAATTTCCCGGCTGCGTCCATAGTTCCAAAGCGCGACGGCCCACGCCGCGAGCGCAATAATAGCCGCGAGAAGAAGGAGCGCCGCAAGCAGGCCAACCTGGCCCGTCGTTGCAATATCGAAGAAGGCTTGCGCGACAAGCGCGGCCGCTGCACCGACCAGCGCGGCGGCTGACAGATAAAGGGCGACAGGCGAACGTCTGTCCGTCGCTGTTTTGCTGTCGTCTTCTGACTTCGAGATCCAGCTGGCGATGACACGACCCGTGTCCGCGCGCAGCGTAGGCCGGGCCAAGTACGTCACGAGCCACCGATAGCCGTCGGACGGCAGTAGCGGCCACGCGGAGAGCAGGAAGGCAAATAATCCGATCTGGCCAACAACGAGAGCCAGATGTGACGGGGCCAGCGCCGATTCCCGCAGCATGAACCACAGCAGCGTGCCGGCGCAGAACAGAACCAGCCGCCACATCAGCGGGGCACTGTAGGCCCAAAGCTGGCCCCGTCGGTCAAGCGTTGCAATGCCGCCAAGATCAACAAAAAAGCGAGGAACGCCAAACGAGAGCGCTATTCCAAACGTCCTCACCTCGCTGCCAAAGCTGCGGATCAATGTACCCTGTGCAAGACGTGAGGTGAAATTGGCGATCACCAGACCAAGGATGATCACGCTCACCACCGACGCGTCGAAGGCTTTGATGTCCTGTCTGAGAAGCTCGCGCTGAGCATAGACCAGCCACAGGTTAACAACAGTGAGGAGCAGAAGCGGCAGAACGAGGTACTTCAGCGGCCACGTTACGGCGGCGAGAATACTGAAGATGAAGTTTGGGTCGAAGAACGACAGACGTGCCGGTTCTTTCGCGGCCGCGTCCTCGGCATCCCGGCGTGCAATCCGAGCGCGAAGATTCTGCAACGCTTCGCTGCTGAGACCAACGCCTTCGAAGTCGCCTTCGGGCATCGCCGCGCCAGTTTCAGCGCCTTTACTGAACGCTGTATCTGAAAGACGCAGCTCAACAGGATCGGTTGAGCCGGTTGGAGCTCTAGACTTGGTGCGATTGCCCGATCCTGGACCGCCGCCCACTTCGCCGCGTGCCGCGCGGCGCAGCCCGCGTCGGACACCGCGCCGGGCGCCACTGCTGCCGGCCTCACTGCTTTCAGGCGTTCCGCCCGACTCCAGGTATTCAAGATCCTGATGTTCATCCGCCTGATCAACCTGCGCAGCGACAGGGTCTTGGGGCTCTGGAACGTGTCCCGCAGCCATGGATTTCGTTGGTGTACGAGCAGGAGCGGGAACGTCCGCAACCGGAGCTGCCAAGTCGGACTTGTCAGCCATGTTTTCCTCAAGCAATCCCAAGCCGCGCAGGCGCCGGAAGAACGCAAATAGCTTGCCGAGGGGGAAATCGCGACCTGTTTCGGTGTTAAATGCCTGCCGGATGGCGGCAAGCGTGCTGCTACCGTCGGCAGCCCGGCACACGAAGAATTCGTCGGCCGTGAAGACGTGTCGCCCGCCAGATCTGGCGTCAATAATTGTTACGTTGGAGTCGGCTTCCCTGGGACGCACGATCTCCAGGTCGGAACGAAATCGGTATCGCGAACCTGACGCTGCGTCCGGAGTTTGTTTTGACCCGTCGTTATGGGCCGTCAAGGAGCCGGTATCTGAAGACGCCATGAAGGGCTGAAAACCTCCGAATCACAAGCCATCGTAGGTGCAAACC
>JBAUGC010000241.1:0-6269 GCA_049679485.1 Xanthobacteraceae bacterium | reverse complement strand
CAGTGGATTGGCGACATAATTGGCGACACAGTAAACCATTGATATTGTTAGGTCGGGCGCTTAGCTCAGCGGGAGAGCGTTCCCTTCACACGGGAGAGGTCGTAGGTTCAATCCCTACAGCGCCCACAAAAAAGCCATTGAAAATTAGGCACTTCTGAAAGAAGCTACCTGCCGCTACTGATTAAATTAGCCTTGCGGCTGATTTGCCGAACAGAAGGGCGCTCTATTGGCCGCGCGGCCCCGTGTCGAAACGACGTGGCACCACAAACTCGCGCCGGGCTTGCACGTCAGCCCCGATGGCGGACGCATCGCCGCAACGGAACGCGAGTTGACCTACTATGATAGCGCCAGGGCCATCGTGTGGAGTGAGCCGAACAGCGTTCAATCAGTCCAGCTTGTCGGCGGCCAGCTGACGTTGCGCTGTCGCTAAAGCCTACCTCGAAGCCGACTTTGAAGGTGACCCCGGACACCGCACCAAGGTGCCGACAGATGGCATCGAGCAGCCGCTCGCGCACGAACGTGCTCTCGAATCGGCCGGGTGCGCGGTAGGTTCCGCAAGGAGTCTTGTTGGTCAGCCGTATCGGGCGATCGCGCCGCGGGTTTCCAGCGGGACGCCGGAATGCCGCCCGATCGACAGCGTTGCCGCGACCACGGCGTGCGCGGAACGAAAAGCCGCGTCGACGTCGCCCTAGCCCTTGCGGACGATTGCAGGCTCGGTCGACAGGCCCGGTTCGAATTCGCTGGGCTGCTCGTGGGCACGCAGAACTGCCGACAATTCCTCAATGTCGAGCACGACGAGTTCAGCGGCATCCTCGGCGAGATACGGATCGTCTGCAAACACCGCCGCAACGGGCTCGCCGACGTAACAAACCTTACCGCTGGCAAAGAGCCGCTGGCGGTAAGGTTCAAGCCCCTCGATCCGGCTCATTCGAAAATCGATGGGCGGAATATCGGCGACGTCGGCGGCCGTCCATACTGCCCGCACGCCTTTTTTCGCCAGGGCGGCGCTGGCGTCGATAGAGCGCAGCCGGCCATGCGCAAAACTCGAGCGGACGATGCGCATGTGCAATTGATGCGGGAAGGAGACGTCGGCGGCGAAGCAACCGCGGCCCATCAGCAGCGGCGGATCCTCGAGGCGTGGCAGCGACTGGCCGACAAATTTTGCATTTAGCTTTGAGTTTGGCACGCCTGTCGGTCGCTTTGTCAGTTCCCACTCCACGCCGTTCAGCGATGCCGCAGTTCGGCGGCGGCCGAGCGGACGGCCTTTACGATGTTCTGATAGCCGGTGCAGCGACAGAGATTGGACGAGAGCACTTCAATGAGACCCTCGTCGCTGATATCGGGGTCCTGCTCAAGCACGCCAGTGACCAGCATCAGAAAGCCCGGCGTACAGAAACCGCACTGCAAGCCGTGGTGTTCCATAAATGCGCGCTGCAGCGGATTGAGTTCGTCGCCGTTCGCCAGCCCCTCGACGGTGCGGATCTTTTTGCCGTGCGCCTGTACCGCGAACATCAGACACGACCGCACCGGTTCGCCGTCGACCAGCACCGTGCACGCGCCGCACACGCCATGCTCGCAGCCGATATGCGTGCCGGTCTGACCGCAATCCTCACGAACCGCGTCAACGAGCGTGCGACGCGGCTCGACGCGAATTGAATGGGCTTGTCCATTGATTGTCAAAATGATTTCGCTTCGCTCGGTCATGCATGCTTCTTTCCCGCCTGGCGCAGCACCGCGCGGATTCGCTGCGGCGTTGCCGGCATTTCGTTGATCATCACATCGAAAGGCGCAAGCGCATCATTGATTGCGTTGAGGATTGCCGCCGGCGCTCCGATAGCGCCCCCCTCCCCCAAGCCTTTGGCCTGGGTGATTGTCGTCCCATTCAACGTTTGCAGATGCAAAAGCTCAATCGGGGGGATTTCACCGCACGTCGGGGGTAGAAAGTCCGCGAGCGTCGCCGTCAGCATGTTGCCCGTCTCGTCGTACACGATTTCTTCTAGCAGCGCATTGCCAATGCCCTGTACGACACCGCCAAGGATTTGGCCGTCGGCGATCATCGGATTGATGATGCGGCCAGCATCCTCGGCCACGACGAACCTCTCGATCGTGACCCTCCCGGTCTCCGGATCGACCTCGACGATGCCGGCATGACAAGCGTTCGAGAATGTGCCCGGCGGGTCGTAAGTTGCGGCTTCAGAAATCCCCGGATCGATTTCGCCGTTGAAGAGGTGAACCTGATGATAGGCGGCGCGCGCCAAGGTTTCGATCGGGATCGCGCGATCGGTTCCGGCGACGCGCGCGACACCGTCCGCCAGCACGATATCGTCCGCGGCTGCTTCCAGAAGGCGACTCGCCATCTTTACCAGCTTCGCATGCACCTTGCGCGCCGCCAGAACGCTGGCACCGCCGGCGATGACCAAGGATCTGCTGGCGAATGTCCCCCATCCATAGGGTGTCCGGTCGGTGTCGCCGTGGATGACCCTGATCCGGTCGGGAGCAAGACCGAGTTCGTCGGCAACGAGTTGGGCGAGCGTGGTACGCAGGCCTTGGCCGTGTGGACTGGCACCGATCCGCAGCTCCACGAAGCCCGACGGATCCATCGTCAGCTCGACCGTCTCCCATCCCAACGTCACTTCCATGCCGCGCGCGGCGAATGCTGGCGTGCCGTAACCGGTCCGTTCGGAAAATGTCGCGAAGCCGACGCCGATGTAACGTCCATCTGCTCTCGCACGTTGCTGGCGCTGGCGGAAAGCCGGCAAATCCAGCGCCTCGACGGCCATTTCCAGCGTCTCCCGATACGTCCCCTCGTCAAACACCAGACCGGTGGCTGAGGTGTAGGGGAATTTTTTGATCAGATTGCGCTGGCGGATTTCGACTGGATTCAAACCGAATTGTGCCGCCGCGAGATCCATCAGCCGCTCAAGCGCCATGGTGATCACCGGACGCGACACGCCGCGATAGGGCGCCATCGGACAGGTATTGGTGAGTACTCCGCGGGCGACGCAGGCATAGGCACGCACATCGTACGGGCCCGGCAATTCCGCCATCGCCATCAGCGGCTCCACCGCACCAGTCGTCGGATAACAGGAATAGGCGCCGATATTGGCAATGACCTCGGCGGAAAGTGCGACGATTTTTGCGCCGGCGTCGAAGCTGCCTTGAAGGCGGATGTATTGATCCCGACTGTGAAACGAAGCAACCAGATTCTCGCGGCGATCTTCGATCCAGGCAACGGAGCTGCGCAGCTTGCGTGCCAGCCAAACCAGAACGACGTACTCGGGAACAAGTGACATTTTTTGACCAAACCCGCCGCCGACGTCCGGCGCGATGACGCGGAGTTCGCTTTCCGGCATGCCGATCAGGTCGGCGATCACGGTGCGCATCAGGTGCGGCATCTGGGTGGCGCAGGTCAGCGTGACGCGTCCCGAGGCCCGGTCAAAAGCGGCGTGGCCCGCGCGCGCCTCGAGTGGCGTCGCGTTCTGACGCCGCGAGCGCGCTTCGAGCGTCACCTGACGATGCGCCGCTTTTTGCACGGCGGCAAATCCTGGCGTTTCGATCTTTCCCTCGACAATGACGTTGCACGCCACGTGCTCGTGAACCAAGGGCGCGCCATCGGCGAGCGCTGCACGTGCGTCGACAACGGGCGCGCACTCGGCGATTTCGACCAACACGCCGTCGGCACTATCTTCGGCCTCCGCCTCGCTCGGCGCCACAACCGCTGCGATCGGCTCGCCGACGAACCTTACGATGCCGGACGCAAGAATCGATTGCGCGACCTGCACGTAGCCAAACTTGTGCAAAACTGGAACGATCGACTTCACCGCTTTCAGATCGCTTGCGGTCACGACCGTTGCTGTGTCGGGTGCGGTTATCGTCACGATACGACCCGCAGCAACTGCGCTGCGCACAAATCGAACTTGATGCGCCGCTGGCAGGTCGGCGGTGAAGCGGCCGCGACCGGTGAGCAGCGCCGGATCCTCCAGCCGGCGGATTGAGCGCCCTACCCACCCCGAACCGCTGCCCTTGGTTGCGGGGCTCATGCAATAGCCCGTTCAAGTGCACGCCGGGTCACAGCGCGCACCAGATCGAGCCGAAACTCGGCATCCGCATGAACGTCTTCCAATGGCTCTACCGCCGCCGCCGCGGCGTCGGCCGCAGCTCGGAAGTTCTCGCTGTCGGGCTTGCGGCCGGCAAGGATCGCTTCAGCCGCGGAAATCCGCCGCGGTCGTCCTTCAACGCCGCCGATGCCAACGCGCGGATCCAAGATCAAGCCGTCCCGCAGCTGGAACGTAGCCAGCGCCATTGCGATCGCGTAGTCGCCGGCGCGACGGCTGAATTCATAGAACCCGAAGCGCGTATCCGGAGCGAGCAACGGCAGTCGAGCCTCAAACAACAATTCATCTTCCGCAAGCGTGGTCGCCATCATGCCCTCGAAATAATCGTCAGCGGCGATGATCCGCTGGCCGCGCTTACTCGCCGCGACGATGTCGGCGCCGAGCGTCACGACGGTGAGGCACCATTCGGACGCCGGGTCCGCATGGGCAAGACTGCCGCAAAACGTGCCGCGCAAACGGATCGGATAATGGGCGATGTTCGACGCGACGGCGGAAAGGAGCGCTCCTGTCGGCCCCGAAACGACTGGATGATGAAACGCCGCATGACGCACGCGCGCGCCGACTAACAGCACGTTTGCATCGACGGCTAACCGATCGAGACCGGCCACCGAATTGATGTCGATCAGATGCGCGGGCCGCGCCATGCGGAAAGCCATCATTGGCACGAGGCTTTGACCGCCGGCCAAAATCCGGCCATCGAGCGGGCCCAGCTCAGCCAGCTTCGCCACCACCTCATCGACGGTCTTTGGTGCGTGATAGACGAACGGCGCGGGCTTCACCGGGCAAATTTCCTCTGTCGAAACAAAAAATCACGACCGCTCGTATGCTAGGAACGATCGTCCACTCAAGTCAACGCGAGGCTCGCAATCCTCGGACCAAGTCCTTTAGATAGTAACTGTAGACGTGCTCCAGCATCGCGGCGATTGGAGTTGCTAATATTGGGAACGTCTGCAAGTGTGGCCTCCGCACAAGGTCGGGGCTAATAATCGAAATCGGCAGCTTTCGAGGATCCACACAACAGGATGAAAAGGATAATTGGTAACGCGGGCATCATGAAATGACTTGGCGTGTTGGCGTTTTGTTTTCGCAGACAGGAGTTACGGCGGCAATCGAGCGATCTCAGCTCAACGCCACCATGCTTGCCGTTGAGGAGATCAACAAGGCGGGCGGTGTACTGGGCCGTTCTATCGAACCCGATATCTACGATCCGGCTTCCAATCCCAAGCAATTCAAGGCACTGGCGGAACGACTCCTGACGGTCGACCGCGTGCGCCTGATCTTCGGCTGTTATATGTCGAGCACGCGCAAAGCCGTCCTCCCGGTTGTCGAGGCTTTCCGTGGGCTGCTGTTCTACCCGACGCTCTACGAGGGCTTCGAGTACTCGCTCCACTGCATCTATACGGGCGCGGCTCCCAATCAAAATTCGCTGCAACTGGCAAAGTTCTTGTTGCAGCACTACGGCAACCGATTTTTGCTAATCGGATCGAACTACATTTACCCTTACGAATCCAACCGCGTCATGGCGGACTTGATCGCCCAGGCCAAGGGCAAAGTGCTGGATGAACTTTACGTACCGCTCGACGCGAAATCGAAGGATTTCGATAAGGCCATCAGCAAAATCGGAAGTCTTAAGCCTGATGTCGTGTTTTCCACTGTCGTTGGTCAGTCGACCGCCATCTTCTACGAGGCGTATCGGCACGCCGGCTTCGATCCGAATAAGATGCCCATAGCCAGCCTGACCACGAGCGAAGCCGAAATTGCCGAGATGACGCCGGAGGCAGCTGAAGGCCACATCACGGCCGCTCCTTTCTTTGAAGCTCTGGCCACATCGGCGGCGCGGCGATTTATCAGCGCCTACAAACTGCGTTACGGCCCGAATGCCCCGGTCACAGCCGGTGCCGAGGCGGCTTATTTTCAAGTTCATCTCGCTGCCGGCGCCCTCGCCCGCGCCGGCACCGACGATCCTGAACGGCTGCTGCCGGCGCTGCGCGACGCCGAGTTCGATGCGCCGCAAGGGCGGGTTCGGATCGATGCCAGCAACAATCACACATATCTTTGGCCGCGGGTCGCAAAACTCGATGCCCGCGGCAAATTCCAGATTGTCTGGAATCCCGGGGTTCGCGTTAAGCCGGATCCGTATTGCGTCGTCATGAG
>JBAUGC010000240.1:0-4372 GCA_049679485.1 Xanthobacteraceae bacterium | reverse complement strand
CCGGCGGCGCGCCTCGATCTCGCGCGCCTTGCTACACTTACGTTCGAAGAGCCGGATCCCGTCCGCTTCCCGGCGCTGGCGCTCGCGCGCCGGGCACTTGCTGCCGGCGGGGCCGCGCCAACGATTCTCAACGCCGCAAACGAGATTGCGGTGCGGGAATTTGTGAATCGGCGTCTCGGCTTCAGCGGTATTCCCGTTTTGGTCGAGGCGACGCTCGATGCGGCAGAACGGCGCGGCACCATGGCGGAGCCGCAATCCGTCGAAGACGCGATCGCTATTGACCATAACGCAAGAAAGCTCGCGGCCGACCTCTTGCCCGAAATTGCCGCAATGGCATCCTAAGCGTTAAGACTGGGGCAAGATAATGCAGGGGCGGGGGTAGAAAAGCGTCATGGGGTCATATTTTTTGTCGCATTTGCACCTGCTCGGCGGCGGCGTTGTCGGGTACCTCGTTCCCTTCCTCTTCGTCCTCAGCCTGGTCGTCTTTTTTCATGAGCTCGGTCATTTTCTGGTCGCTCGCTGGTGCGGCGTGCGGGTGATGGTGTTTTCCATCGGCTTTGGCCCGGAAATCGTCGGCTTCAACGATCGCTACGGCACACGCTGGAAAATCTCCGCCGTCCCTCTCGGTGGCTTCGTCAAATTTCTCGGCGACGACAGTGCGGCGAGCACGCCCGACAATGCGGCGCTGGCGAGCATGGATGAAGGCGAGCGCGCGCACAGTTTTATGTTTCAGTCCGTGTTAAAGCGGGCGGCCATTGTCGTGGCCGGACCGGTGGCGAATTTCATCCTGGCCATCGTCATTTTCGCCGCGGTGTTCATGGCCTACGGCAAGCAGACCATGAGTGCGCGGGTGGACTCGGTACAGGCCGGTAGCGCTGCCGCTGCAGCTGGATTCGAGCCTGGCGACCTCGTGGTATCGATCGACGGTCATGCCATCGACAATTTCACCCAGATGCAGCGGATCGTCAGTGAAAGCGCCGGTGAGACGCTTGAAATCACCGTCCGTCGTGACGGCGCGACAAAAGCGCTGAAGGCCACGCCCGCATTGCAGGAAAAAAAGGATGTGTTCGGCAACGTTCGCCGCATCGGAATCCTTGGTATCCAGCGTTCGCCCGCGCCCGAGGATTTGAAAGCACAGCCGGTGGGGCCGCTGCAGGCCGTCTGGCTGGGCGTTCAGGAATCCTGGGACGTCGTCGACCAGACGCTGACTTATGTCGGCGGGGTCATAATTGGGCGCAAATCGGCTGATCAGCTTGGTGGTCCGATTCGGATCGCACAGATGTCGGGGCAGGTAGCGAGCCTGGGCTTCGTCGTACTGCTGCACTTCTCTGGCATGCTGTCAGTTTCGATCGGACTGCTAAACCTGTTCCCGATACCTCTATTAGATGGCGGTCACCTTTTGTTCTACCTTATTGAGGGCGTTCGGGGCCGTCCATTGTCCGAAAGGGCGCAAGAGGTGGGGTTTCGCATCGGCCTCGCGATCGTCCTGATGTTGATGATATTTGCAACTTTCAATGACATCGTTCATCTGACAACGTCCTGAAGTCGGTGGGCACCTTGGGGTGGGGCGTGTCACACTGCTTGCCAAAATGTGTGTCAAATCAAAGTGGAAAGGTAGCGCCGAACTGAGACCTTGAATTGAGGGAGACATCGAGCAACCCGCCAACTGGGGGCGGCCACAAGGGGTATTGAGGGCGCTTTGCGCATGGACATGTGTGTGCGGGTAAGACGAGGGCTTGTCGTGGCCGGCTTGCTCCTCGCCGGAGTATTGTTTGGCGTTGCGTCTGGAGCGGCATTTGGCGCGCCGGCGGAATCCGCCGCTACGGCCAGTTCGATCGTGGTCGAGGGCAATCGCCGCGTCGAAGCCGAGACGATTCGCTCGTACTTTAAGCTCACCCCGGGCGAACGGCTCGATGCAGCCAAAATCGACGCCGCATTGAAAGCGCTATACGCCTCCGGCCTGTTTCAAGATATCCGCATTTCACAATCGGGCGGTCGGCTCGTAGTGACGGTGGTGGAGGCTCCCGTCATCGATCGACTCGCCTTTGAGGGCAACAACAAGGTCAAGGACGAGCAGCTTCAGCAAGAGATCCAATCGAAGGCCCGCAGTGCGCTATCGCGCGCCGCCGTGCAGGCCGACGTTCAGCGCATTCTCGAGATTTATCACCGCAGCGGGCGGTTCGACGTCAAAGTGGTGCCCAAGATCATCTCGCGGCCAAACAACCGCGTCGACCTGGTTTTCGAGATTAACGAAGGTGAGAAGACCGGCATCAAGTCGATCATATTCGTCGGCAATCACGCCTACTCGAGTTTTCGGCTGAAGGAGGTCGTTAAGACGTCCACGTCGAACTTGTTGAGCTTTCTGCAGACCACGGACGTCTACGACCCCGATCGCATCGAAGCCGACCGGGATTTGATCCGGCGCTTTTATCTCTCCCACGGCTATGCCGACGTGCAAGTCGTCTCGGCAACTGGCGAGTACGATCCGGCCCAGAAGGGCTTCATCATCACCTTCACCATCGAAGAAGGACCGCTCTACCATTTCGGTAAGATCGACATCCAATCCAATATCCGTGCGGTCGATCCGCAAACACTGCGGTCTGCGCTACGGATGAGGGAGGGCGAGGTTTACAACGGTGATGCTATCGAGAAAACGGTCGAAGATGTCACCGTCGAAATCACCAAGCACGGGTATCCCTTCGCCACCGTGCGGCCGCGCGGTGACCGCAACGCCCAAACTCGGACTGTCAGTGTCGTCTTTGTCGTGGATGAGGGCGTGCGCGCCTATATCGAGCGCATCAATATCCGCGGCAACACCCGCACCCGCGAATATGTTATCCGGCGCGAGTTCGATATCTCCGAAGGCGACCCGTACAATCGCGCCTTAATCGATCGCGCCGAGCGCCGCATCAAGAACCTCAACTTCTTCAAGAACGTGAAGATCAGCAACGAGCCCGGGTCGGCGCCCGATCGGGTGGTCGTCAATGTCGACGTCGAGGAACAATCGACCGGCGATTTCTCGGTCATGGGCGGATATTCGACGGCCGACGGGTTCATGGGCCAAGTGTCGATCTCCGAGCGCAACCTGTTGGGAACCGGCCGCTACGCCAAAGCCTCGCTTACCTACGGGCAATACATTCGCGGCGTCGAGTTCAATTTTGTCGAGCCTTATTTCCTCGACAACCGAATGTCGTTTGGCACCGATTTGTTTGCGCGCGAGACCTTGGCCAGTCCGTACCTGTCTTATGGGACCACGACATACGGCACCACCCTGAAATTGGGTATTCCGCTGCGTGAGGACCTTTCTCTGCAGCTGCGCTATTCGATTTATGATCAGTCCATCAACTTGCTGTCGTCGTTAAACGATTGCGCCAACATCAATCCGAATTTTGCCACCACATTCCCAACGGTCAACGCCATTGTCGCGGCGACGGGCGCCGGCGTTCTACCCGGGGCCTATCCCACTTATGCCAACAATTTAGCAGCCAACGTTCAGGCCAATTGCCTTTTCAGCACTCCGGGGAACACCGCGCCGATCTATGAAGCGTCGCTACCGATACGGGAGGAGCTTTCCTACGGCGCTTATCTGACTTCGATGGCTGGATATGGGTTGACCTACAATACGCTCGACAACAACAAGCGCCCGACCAACGGTCTGCTCATAAACTGGGGTCAGGACTTTGCCGGTCTCGGCGGTGCCGTAGCTTACATTCGTACGGTTGTGGATATCCGCGGCTATTACGAAGTTATCTCCGATCTGGTCGGCGTGCTGCATCTGCAAGGCGGCGATATAATTGGCTTAGACAAGTGCCCGACAGGCGCTTGCAGCGGCGACGGCTACGTCCGCATGCTCGACGACTTCAAGATGGGTCCCAACCTGGTCCGTGGCTTTCAACCGATGGGCATCGGACCGCGTGACACCACCTCGGGTACGGCAAACGATGCGCTCGGCGGCACGCGGTACTGGGGCGCCAGCCTCGAGTTCCAATATCCGTTCTACTTCCTGCCAAAGGACGCTGGCATCCGCGGCGCGGTGTTTATCGATTCCGGCGCGGAATGGGACTATCAGGGAGAGACTGCTTGGCCCGCGAATGGTGAAGTCAACGGCACTATCACGACCAGCACAGGCGTCAGCTATTTCTGCGGCAATTGCGCGATGCAATACTCCGATTCTGCGGCTCCGCGCGTGTCCGTCGGCGCCAGCATCATCTGGGATTCGCCGTTCGGCCCGCTGCGATTCGATTTTGCGTATCCGATCTTGAAGCAGCCTTACGACCGCACCCAATGGTTCCAGTTCGGCGGCGGCGCGCGGTTCTGATTGGGGACTGCCGCCGTCGTCGAGGCTGGGCGTATGCCGGATTTCCTTCCTACC
>JBAUGC010000239.1:0-8788 GCA_049679485.1 Xanthobacteraceae bacterium | reverse complement strand
GCCTTGCTCTCGGCCTCGGCTTCGGCTTTTTTAACCACCAGAATCTTCTCGGCCTCACCACGCGCATTGGCCGCGACCTGCTCGCGTTGCGCGGCATTGATGTCGTTCATCGCCGATTTCACTTTCGCATCCGGAACGATGTCCGTGACCAGGACATTGACGATTTCAAATCCGAAGGCGGCCATGTCCGCGTCGAGCTCCTGCTTCACGGCGGTAGCAATGCCCGATTGGCTGGCGAAGACTTCATCGAGCGTCATGCCGGGAACATGACCAAGGATCACTTGCTCGACATAAGATTGAATTTGCTCCATCGGATTGGTGAGCTTGTAGAACGCATCGTAGATTTTCTCCGGCCGCACCCGGTTTTGCACGGAAATGGGAATCGTGACAAATACGTTGTCCTTGGTCTTGGTCTCCATCGTCAGATCGATTTGATTGACGCGCAGGCTGACCTTGCCCGCAACCTTGTCGATTATCGGCCACTTCCAGTTCAGGCCGGGCTCGGCCACGCGGCGAAACTTTCCAAATCTGGTAATCACCGCCACCTGCGCGGTACTCACCGTGAAAAAGCTTCCAAGCACAATGACCAACAGGAAGAAAATTACCAGAGCCAATATGACGACGCCAATTGCATCCATTGCCGTATCTCCTTTTGCCCGACGAACTGAGCTTAGCTCCCGCCCGCCTAAATTCGATGATAGATGATTACAGGGCGACCGCCCGCGTGCAGTGACCGCGAACACTTGTTTGCGTGCCACTGGTATTGTTAATGGACAATGACGGCATCAATTCATCGTCCGAACGATATCCACCGCAGTAGAGGGAACCCATGGACGTTCGCGCCGCCGTTGCGTTTAATGCCGGCAAGCCGCTCGAAGTCACGAATGTGAAGCTTGACGGCCCACGTGCCGGTGAAGTGCTGGTCGAGATCAAGGCGACCGGCATCTGCCACACCGATGAGTTCACCTTGTCGGGCGCCGATCCGGAGGGGCTATTTCCTGCGATCCTCGGTCACGAAGGCGCCGGCATCGTTGTCGACGTCGGCCCCGGGGTGACGTCGGTGGAAAAGGGCGACCACGTTATTCCGCTGTACACACCGGAATGTAGATCCTGCCCATCCTGCCTGTCGCGCAAGACCAATCTGTGCACCGCGATCCGCACCACCCAAGGCCAGGGTGTCATGCCTGACGGCACTTCGCGCTTCTCGATCGACGGCAGAAAAGTTCATCACTACATGGGCTGCTCGACGTTCAGCAACTTCACGGTGCTGCCGGAAATCGCGGTAGCCAAAATCCGCGAGGACGCGCCGTTCGACAAGGTCTGCTACATCGGCTGCGGCGTGACCACCGGCATCGGCGCCGTGATCAATACCGCGAAGGTCGAGCCGGGATCGAAATGCATCGTCTTCGGCCTCGGCGGTATCGGACTAAACGTCATCCAGGGCTTGCGCCTCGTCGGCGCCGACATGATCATCGGCGTCGATCTCAATCCCGACAAGAAGGCGTGGGGCCAACGCTTCGGCATGACGCATTTCGTCAATCCGAAGGAAATCGGCGGGGATCTCGTCCCGCATCTCGTCAACATGACCAAGACTGGCGCCGACCAGATCGGCGGCGCCGATTACACGTTTGAGTGCATCGGCAATGTCAATCTGATGCGTGCGGCGCTGGAAAGCTGCCATCGCGGCTGGGGCGAGAGCATCATCATCGGCGTCGCCGGCTCGGGCCAGGAGATCGCCACGCGGCCGTTTCAGCTCGTGACCGGCCGGGTGTGGCGCGGAACCGCTTTCGGCGGCGCCCGCGGCCGCTCCGACGTGCCAAAAATCGTCGATTGGTACATGCAGGGGAAAATCGAAATCGACCCGATGATCACCCACACCATGCCGCTAAGCGACATCAACGAGGCGTTCGATCTGATG
This sequence comes from Xanthobacteraceae bacterium, assembly GCA_049679485.1. Classification (GTDB taxonomy): domain Bacteria; phylum Pseudomonadota; class Alphaproteobacteria; order Rhizobiales; family Xanthobacteraceae; genus BOG-931. The sequence goes on along the minus strand of JBAUGC010000239.1, from coordinate 6,870 downwards.
CACGAAGGCAAAAGCATCCGCAGCGTCGTGGTCTACTAGCCAAGGGGCGGCCGCGATGACGAACCCATCCGATTTTCAAGCTCCGTTCGCCGCGTTTCTCGGCATCAAGCTTACCCACGTATCGCCGGAACGCGTCGAGGCCGAACTTGCCGTCCGCCACGAACTCGCAACCGTCCCGGATATCCTGCACGGCGGCGCGGTCATGGCGCTGGCCGACAATCTCGGCGGCGTCGCCACGGTGGTAAATTTGCCGAAGGGCGCACGCACCGCGACCATCGAGAGCAAGACCAATTTCTTTGCCGCCATTCCAGTCGGCGAAACCGCGCGCGCCGAGTGCACGCCGCTGCATCGCGGCCGTACCACCATGGTGTGGCAAACCAGGATCACACGCAGCGACGGCAGGCTTTGCGCGCTGGTGATCCAGACGCAGATCGTTATTCCTGCGGAAAAAACTTAGCTGTCAGCCGACCAATCCTTCCGACGCGGCGCCGAGTGTAAGCGCCAGTCGCGGATCGAGCCGTTGCTCCAGCGCCGCATGGGCGTCGCGCCAGACGGGGATGGCCGCTTGCAGGCGGTGCGCTCCCTCCTCGGTGAGCCACACCGCCCGGCGGCGCTGATCTTCCGCGGCGATCGCGATCTCGACGAGGCCGGCAGTCTCCAGCGCGCGTAAGTTTCGCGACAGCGTTGACTGATCAAGACCAGTGCGCTCGGCGAGCGCTCCGAGCGTATCGTCTGGAGCGGCGGCGATCTGCGCCATCAACCCGAACTGCGCGATGCTGAACCCGCTTCCCTGCATGCGCTCCTCGAGGAAGTTGGTAATTCGCCGCGCCGCGAGCCGGCTGGCCCAGCAGGCGCACGCGTCCATAGCGGCGCGGGCATCGCTGACGAGCGTCTTCGGAGGGGCTTGCGGTCGTTTCGCCATGGTTGTATGTATTTACATCATTTGTAGCTACAAGGAAATACTGCCATGCTCGCGGTATCCTCGTTTAGCTATGGCCTCGCGAACCCGAGCGTGGTTGCCGGGATGACCGGGCGGGAAATGCTGCAGGCCATGATCGATCGCAAAATTCCTGCGCCGCCGATCGCGCAGACGCTGAACTTTTGGATCGTCGAGGTTGGCGACGGCTACGCGCTGTTCGAAGCTGAGACCAAGCCCGATTTCCTCAATCCCCTTGGCACGGTACACGGCGGCTGGGCGCTCACGCTGATCGATACGGTTACGGGGGTTGCAGGACATACTGTTCTTCCGGCCGGCGTCGGCTATGCGACGGTCGAGACCAAAGCCAATTTCACCCGCCCGATCAAACACGACACCGGCCGAGTCCGCGCCGAAGGGCGTGTCGTTACCCGTGGCGGGCAAATTATATCCGCCGAAGGCCGGGTGCTCGATTCGGAAGGACGCATCCTCGCCCACGGCACCTCCACCTTGATGGTGTTCGGCAACGGCAAGAGCGACGAACGGACGCGTGCTGCAAAATGAAAGCAAAACGGCCACGCAAAGAGGCGGCGGGCGGCTTTCATATCAAGCGCATCTACGAGCCGCCGGCCAACGACGACGGACTTCGCGTACTGGTAGACCGGCTGTGGCCGCGCGGCATCGCCAAGGAAAAAGCGCGGATTGATCTGTGGCTCAAAGAGGTTTCACCGAGCGATGCGCTACGCCGGCTGCTGCACGGCGACCCGACGAAATGGGATGAGTTCGTCGCGGCCTATCGCCGCGAGCTGGCGCAAGAGCCTGCCAAGACCGCCGCCGCCGACCTGCGCAAACAGGCGCAGAGCCGTCCGGTCACCCTGCTTTACGCCGCGCGCGACGAGAACCATAACAACGCGGTGGCGCTGAAAACCTGGCTCGAGCGTGTGGATTAAACCGCCCGGCTGTCACAGCATCTGAAAGAATTTGACCTTTACGGCGGCGGGTTCGCGTTCCCCGGTGCACACGACGATGCACCTTGTGATCCAGGCATAGCGCGGAGCGCTCGTCTCAAAGAACGTCGCGCCCCGGAAATAATAGCTCGACGAATCGACCAGCTGACCGGCGGCGAGTGCCGCCATCACGTCGGCCGGACCATGGCGAAGCGCGTGATTTCGGACGTAGATCAAAGCAGCGTCGTCGGTGCGAAGCGTGTAGCGCGCTTCTAGCTCGGCAACGCCGTCGTCACGCAAAACCTGCCAGTCGGCGCCGCCCGGCAACACCGTGCCGCGCAGCTGCGGACCTGAAAATTCTCCACCGGCGATGGGAACAATACGCCGCCCGCCTTTGCCCACATCGCCGAGGTCGAGCGGTGCATCGACCTTGACGTCGGCGGCGAAAACAAATTGAAGCTGCGGGAGAGCTTCCGCGTCCGCCATGCCCGTCCTCCCGAGGCGATTGATTATCGCGAGAAAGTGTTCCGATAATCGGTGCGACGCGTCAACGTCAAGACGCAAAGCTTACTGGGGTTTTGCCATGCCAACGAGCGAGAATGTTTTGTTTCCCACCGCGATTGCCGGCAGTTTGCCAAAACCGGCGTGGCTGGCCGAACCGAGCAAGCTTTGGGCCCCGTGGCGTCTCCAGGGCGAGGAGTTGTTGGCAGCCAAGGACGACGCCACGCTGCTCGCGATCAAGCTGCAGGAAGACGCCGGCATCGATATCGTCGGCGACGGCGAGCAGGCGCGGCAACATTTCGTCCATGGCTTCCTCGAAGCCGTCGAAGGCATCGACTTTGAGCGCCGCGTCGAGATGGGCATCCGCAACGATCGCTACAAGGCGATGTGTCCGACCGTCACCGGCCGGCTGCGGCTGCGCTCGCGCGTGCACGCCCGCGAAGCGCGGCTTGCCCGCGCCCATACCCGCCGGAAATTGAAATTCACCCTCCCCGGCCCGATGACTATCGTCGATACCAGTGCCGACGCCCACTACGGCGACCGCGTGAAGATGGCTATGGCGTTCGCGGCGCTATTGAACGAAGAAGCGCGCGGGCTCGTTGCCGACGGCGTCGACGTGATCCAGTTCGACGAGCCGGCGTTCAATGTGTACATGGACGCGGCGGCCGGCTGGGGAATCGAAGCGCTGCATCGCGCCATCGAGGGCGTCGCCGCAACCAGCGCGGTGCACATCTGCTACGGCTACGGCATTCCCGCCAACATCGCCTGGAAAGCAACGCTCGGCGGCGAATGGCGGCAGTACGAGAAATTTTTCCCGGCGCTGGCGCGGAGCCGGATCGATCAGGTTTCGGTCGAGTGCATCAACTCGCACGTGCCGCTGAGCGTACTCAAACTGCTCGACGGCAAGGACGTCCTCATTGGCGCCATTGATGTCGCCACCGACGAAGTCGAAACGCCCGAACAGGTCGCCGCCATTATCACGCAGGTGGCCGACTACGTGCCGAAAGAAAAGATTATCGTCTGCACCAATTGCGGTATGGCGCCGATGCGGCGGGAGATCGCAGTCAAGAAGCTTGAAGCCCTTGCCAAGGGCGCCGCGCTGGCGCTAGAGAAATTCGGCTAAAAGCCGTCAGCGGTCGCTGCGCGAAAGGACATCGATCAATTCGCCGACCTTCCTTCGCTGCTCGCCTTTGTTGCCGGAAGCAATGGCATGCTCGACGCAGTGGGCGACGTGATCGGCCAGGATCTCGTCCTCGGCGCGGCGCAGGGCGGCGCGCGCGGCCGACAGCTGGGTAACGATATCGATGCAATAGCGGTCGTCCTCGACCATGCGCGCCAGCCCGCGCACCTGGCCCTCGATCCGCTTCAGGCGCTTGAGCACCGCTATCTTGGCATCCGCCCGCATGACCGCTATATACCCCTACCGGGTATCTGTTTCAAGCGGGATTGTCGTGGAGCAATCGGTTCATTCGCATGGTGACTTAACCGCAACCGATCCGGTCTGCGGCATGAAAGTCGATCCGGCGAAAACTCCGCATCGCCATACGCGCGACGGCCACGCCTATTACTTTTGCGGTGCCGCTTGCCGCAGCAAGTTCGTCGCCGAACCCGGCAAATATCTGGACGCGTCTTCGTCAAAAGCGGTTGCGCCGCCGGCGCCGGAAGCCACGATTTATACCTGCCCGATGCACCCCGAAATCCGCCAGCCCGGTCCGGGCGCCTGCCCGATCTGCGGCATGGCGCTCGAACCCGAGACCGGCATTGCCGACGATAGCGACGGCGGTGGCGAACTCGCCGACATGACACGCCGGTTGTGGTTCTCGGCCACGCTGGCGCTGCCTGTCGTCGTACTGGAGATGGGCGCGCATTTGTTTGGATTTGCGCCGCTGTCGCACACGGCGTCGGCACTGGTGCAACTCGTTTTCGCGACGCCGGTGGTGCTCTGGGGCGGCTGGCCGTTCTTCGTGCGCGGCGTCCAGTCGCTGCGCAGCCGCCATCTCAACATGTTCACGCTGATCGCGCTGGGTACAGGTGTGGCCTACGTCTACAGTGTCGTCGCCGCGCTCGCTCCGCAGCTCTTTCCTCCAGCCTTCCGTGACGCGCATGGCGGTGTTGCGCTCTATTTCGAGGCCGCCGCCGTCATCACCGTGCTGGTGCTGCTCGGGCAGGTTCTCGAACTGCGCGCCCGCGCTTCGACGTCGAGCGCCATCCGCGCTCTGCTCGATCTTGCGCCCAAGAAGGCGCATCGGATCGCCGACGATGGCAGCGAGTCTGAAGTTTCGCTTGCCGACGTTGGCGTCGGAGAGCGCCTGCGGGTGCGTCCCGGCGAAAAAATCCCCGTTGACGGCACCATCGTCGATGGGCGCTCGACGATCGACGAATCGATGGTCACAGGCGAATCCATGCCGATGGTAAAAGCGGCGGGCGCGCGCGTCGTCGCTGGAACGCTCAATCAGACCGGCGGCTTCGTCATGCGGGCCGAGAAGGTCGGGCGCGACACGCTGCTGGCGCAAATCGTGCAGATGGTCGCCACAGCGCAACGCTCACGCGCGCCGATTGCGCGGCTCGCCGACCAAGTAGCGTCCTGGTTCGTGCCGCTGGTGATCGCGGCGGCGCTGCTGGCCTTCGCAGCCTGGTCGATCTTTGGACCTGAACCGCGCCTTACGTTCGGCCTCGTCGCTGCGGTCAGCGTCCTAATTATCGCCTGCCCGTGTGCGCTCGGCCTCGCTACACCGATGTCAATCATGGTCGGCGTCGGACGCGGCGCGCAGGGGGGCATCCTGGTCAAGAGTGCGGAAGCGTTGGAACGGATGGAGAAAGTCGACACCCTCGTCGTCGACAAGACCGGAACTCTGACCGAAGGCAAGCCCAGGGTCGTCGCCATCGTTCCTGCCACGGGCGGCAGTGAGGCTGAAGCGCTGCGGCTCGCAGCGAGCGTCGAGCGCGCGAGCGAACATCCGCTGGCGACGGCGATCGTTGCCGCGGCGGCCGACCGCGGTATTGCGCTCGCCGAGGTGGCCAATTTCGACGCCCCAACTGGCAAAGGCGTGGTCGGCACAGTCGACGGCCGTGAGGTTGCGCTTGGGAACGACAAGTTCCTCACCGAACGTGGCGTCAGGGCGATTTCCCTCGCGCCTGATGCCGAGCGTTTGCGCCGCGACGGCGCGACCGTGATCTTTCTCGCGGTTGATGGCGATTTCGCCGGCATCCTCGGCGTTGCCGACCCCATCAAGGGAAATGCGCCCGCGGCGCTGCAAGCGCTGCGCGGCGATGGCATACGCATTGTCATGCTGACAGGCGACAACCGGGCCACCGCGGAGGCCGTGGCGCGGAGGCTTACGATCAGCGAGATCGAAGCGGAGGTGTTGCCTAACGAAAAAGGCGGCGTGGTCGACAAGCTGCGCCGCGAAGGCCGCATCGTCGCCATGGCCGGTGACGGTATCAACGATGCGCCGGCGCTCGCCGCCGCTGACGTCGGTATTGCCATGGGCACCGGCACCGACGTCGCCATCGAAAGCGCCGGCATCACACTGCTCAAGGGCGATCTCGCCGGCATCGTCCGGGCGCGGTATCTGTCTCGCGCCATCATGCGCAACATCCGGCAGAATTTGTTCTTCGCGTTCGTCTATAACGGCGCCGCCATTCCGATCGCGGCCGGCGTTCTCTACCCTACCTTCGGCATCCTGCTATCGCCGATCGTCGGCGCCGCAGCGATGGCGCTTTCCTCGGTCAGCGTGATCGCGAACGCCTTGCGGCTTCGCACGGTCAAACTGTAAAGCTGGCCGCGCTCGACCTAGCCCCAGCTTCGGCGCACGCGGGCGCGGATATCGACTGGCGCGCGCGTCGGCTTCGCTGCGGCACCAGTTGCTGTCGCTCGCGGCCAGGCACAGCACTCGAAATGCTCGAGCAGCGCGGCTGGAATGAATCGGGTACGTGACGCATACATGTGTCGGTCGCCATTGCTGCGTTGCCCGTGCACGAAGAAGCGTTGCGGGATGATTACGTGCAGATGATCGCGGGCGCGCGTCATCGCTACGTAAAGCAGCCGCCGCTCCTCCTCAATCTCCGCACTCGATCCGGCGGCAAGATCCGAGGGCAGGCAGCCATCGACGGCGTTCAAAATATGGACCGACTTCCACTCCTGGCCCTTGGCCGAATGAATAGTCGAGAGGATCAGATAATCCTCGTCGAGCAGCGGATCGCCGGCCCGGTCGCTGGTCGCATCCGGCGGGTCGAGCGTCAGCTCGGTCAAAAATCGCTCGCGGCTTGGATAGGTCGAGGCGATCTGGAGGAGCTGCAGCAGATCGGCTTCACGAAGCGTGGCATCTTCGTGGATGCGGTTGAGGTGCGGCTCGTACCAGCGGCGCACCAAGTCCAACTCGGCGGGCCAGCCGGCCACGCGACCGCGGACCAGACGAACCGCTTCGACGAACGCGGGCCAATGCTCGACCGCTGCCGCCGGCGGCTTGATGTCGCTCAGGGCCGCCACCGCGTCGGCCTGCTCCG
>JBAUGC010000238.1:0-1787 GCA_049679485.1 Xanthobacteraceae bacterium | reverse complement strand
GCTCCCGATTTTCCGGCGGCCGCGCTCGCGGTCTTTATCCCTTAGCGAGGGGCTGCCGGATTCGACCGGCGCTCCGGATGGCACCCGCGCTGCTGGGGTGTTGGATCGCGGGCGGCGCCGGCTTTTTCAATAAAGAGAAACAAGGCGATTGCTGACCAACCGCCCTTGCTCAAGCCTTTCTACAAAGAGTCACGATTCCAACGAACGTCTACGCGTCAGCAATTGGATTATGCAAAGACTCAATTATTATGCAGTCAAGAAAACCGTCGAATTCCGACTTTTGACGGTCTTTAAACATGTAGCCGATCCAACCCACGTTTGCACCGTCGAGGACAAGAATTCTGCTGTAACCCAACTCGACCTTCGCCCAACAGTCGCGGATCAAGTTTTCGAGGGCAACAGCATCGAAGTGCGAGGGCAATTCGATTGCACAATGAATATGCCATCGACCTGTTGACGTGCCACGCTCCCATGAACGTAGTCCGCGGGCGCGGACCTCGCCTTTTTCCAGTACGGGTAATACACGAAGACGTTTGCCGTGCCGACGAAATGCAGATCCATATGCAGCTCTGTTGAGGAGGTTCATGAAGTGCCGAAAAGCGTGTCTGCACCGATAATCGTCGGTCTTTACCCAACCGCCGCTGTCGGGCTGGTGGCCTTGCTTCAAGGTTAGCGTGACGTCGCAAAAGTCACCCCAGCTGCTCGTATCGAACAAGTTTGATTTGGCGGATTCAAACGGATCAGATCGAACTTCCATCGAATAGTTATTCGCATGTATTACAGAGGTGATTTCACGAAGTTGCGAAAGGGACTTACAGCTTTCCGGAATTTGTCGTCTGCGGAGGCGGCATGGGGCCATCCATTACTCAGGGCACTCGTTTGAATTCAAGAAGCATTAAGTCCCTCGGCGCGGTCCTTTTTGTGATGTGTATAGTCTCATAATTCGCCGGCCACGCCGCCGGGGGTTGGTGTGGTTAGATGAGAAAAGGGAAACGGCGGTTGAACCAGCAGGTAGCTCGCGCGCAAAGCGCGTCAAGGTACGCGAGCGGCTTAGTCTCCCTACTTTTCTTTGCCGCTTTTATTGGGCCCAAGACAGGCGCGCGTACAAGCCCGGATAATTGCGCCTGAGATGTTTAGACAGAGCATCGTAGAATTTCTCCCACTCATCTTCAGTCATCGCGTTCGCCGCCTTTCCGTTTTCTGTCGAGATAGCGAAACCAGAGCGCAAGCTGATGGGAATGCCCATTTTTTTCTCGGCTTTCATCCGGCGCACCATTGAAAAAGTGCGACCAGCGTCGGTGTACGATACCAGGGGATTTTCCTTGGCAAGCTTTTCGAGCTGAACCCGCCATTCTTCGCGCCTGACTTTTTTCAGTCCGGCTTTCTTGGCAGCCATTTTGGATTTCTCCGTTTGTTTGCGGCACCGAAGCGCCGCCTCGTCTGCGCGATCCACCTTGCTCGGAGAAGCAGGCCGGCATCGGGCCGATTCGCAGAAGCCCGAACTCTTGACGATCAGCGAGCAGTATGACGATAGCTCGGATAGCGCAAGATTCAACCGACCGCTGTGGGCGGCTGAATGGTGCACGTGGTTAGCGCGGTGGTGGCGCAGTGGCCTGCGGAAATTACTATTCGACAACGATCGGCGCCTCAAACATCCATGGAACAGCGGGTCATTGCAGCAGATGGGCGCCTCACCGCGGGAAAGGTCCTTCTCGACTAATCCATGCTCGCTGGCGAACCCGTCCCCCATCAAAGTAGGGTGACCCCGGTATCTTGGTCCCGTTGAT
>JBAUGC010000237.1:0-7321 GCA_049679485.1 Xanthobacteraceae bacterium | reverse complement strand
CGTTATTCTTTGAAGACCTCTCGGTCGGCATGACCGAGAGGTTCACCAAGACCGTTGCCTCTTCGGATGTGGTCGGTTTCGCCCAATTGACCGGTGATCGCAATCCGATCCACTTGTTCGGAGCATTTCGCCGCCAAAACTTCGTTCCGCACGCGCATCGCGCACGGCCTCTATACGGCAAGCCTCATTTCCGCGGTTCTCGGCACGCGGCTTCCGGGTCCTGGCGCAGTCTACATTTCACAAACGCTGAATTTCCGTGCCCCGGTCAAGATCGGCGATACCGTGGTCGTTACGGTAACCGTCGCTGAGCTGATTCCCGAAAAATCGCGGGCCCGGCTTTCCTGTCTTTGCGAAGTTGATAGCGAGGTCGTGCTGGACGGTGAGGCGCTGGTCAAAGTGCCCAGTGAGAAGGCCAAGGGCAAACGGCCGGTGATGCGGCTGTGAATCGAAAACCTGAAAGAGAGGCCGTCATGTTTGAACGTGATGAAGTGCTGCAGGCCTTGCATAATCGTCTGACCGCAGCGGGGATCAACCCGCTCGATCCGAAGGTGCAGTCGATCTGCGAAGTCGTGAACGCATTCTATGCGGAAAAGACGCGTGAGGTGCTGCAAAAAATGCAGGAAGTGCTGAGCAAGATCGAGGTATAGATTTACGCCTGTTCCTCAGGCTCGCTACCGCACCCCGCCGGCATTAACGACAGGACCGGTATCATGACGGTCCTCCCGAAGCGTACTGTTTTGAGGATTTTCCCCCTCGCCGGTTCGGAAAACGGCACTTGCGCTGAGTGCGGTCGGCATGCGCGTTTGCCGCATAGCGAGTCCGTAGGCTCGGCCAAGTCTGCCTGCTATAGTTTTCATTTAAGCGGTCCGGGTCGCGGGCCGAGTAAGAAGGGAGGAGACTGATGGCGGTGGTAGATTCAAGACTTTCGGGCAAACCGGTTCCACGCATCTCGCGCGAGGCAATGGAACGCGGCTACGTCGCCCGGGCGAGCGCCAAGGGCTCGAATTTGGCTTTCCTTGATCAGCGCCTTCCCGCCTACGAGCGGGAGATCATCAATATGGTCGGCATGGGCGTCACGGAAAACCCCGAGTTGCGGCCGCATGTGAAGGCAGGGGCTGACGGCTTCTCGATCACCTATATCCGGGCGCCGAAAGGAAAGGGCGCTGCGCTGCATCGCCACGCAACCGAGGAAGTGTTCCTTCCCATCCATGGCCGCTGGCAGGTGTTCTGGCTCGAAGGTGAGCAAGAGCGCACGCTCGATCTCGACGAAGGCGATATGTGCAATGTGCCGATCGGCATCTATCGAGGTTTTCGCAACGTCTCCGACAACCCGGACGCGCTGCTCATCGCCGTCGTCGGCGGCCCTGACGCAGGCAAGGTCGATTGGCATCCTTCAGTGGTCGCCGAAGCACGCAAGACCGGGCTCTCGGTTGATGACGATGGCAATCTGATCGTTGAGAAACCTGCGGCCTAACGGCTTAAACCTACGCCAGGAGATCGTTGAACTCCGGATGTTTTTCGACGTACGCGCGCACGAACGAGCAATGCGGGACGATTTTCAGCCTGCGCGCGCGTACTGCTTTCAGGGCGCCTTCGATAAGGCGCGACGCGATGCCGCCGCCGCGCGCCTGCGGCGGCACTTCAGTGTGGGTGAACGTCATCACGCCGCCGGCAAGCTTGTAATTCGCCACCCCGGTCACGCCATTGGCGTCCAGTTCGAAGCGGGAAAGGGCGGGATCATCGCGGACGGCGCTGGGCATCAGGATTATGTAGGGTTGCTTGAGCGAAGCGAAACCCACCTTGTTAGTCCCGGGATGTCGCTACGCTCATCCGGGCTAAGACTGCTGGGCAATGAAAGTCGCCACTTTCAACATCAACAATGTCAACAAAAGGCTCGCCAATCTCGTGGCCTGGTTGCGTACAGCCAAGCCCGATGTGGTGTGCTTGCAAGAACTCAAGGCCGCGGATCGCGAATTCCCCAAAGCTGCGATCGAGAAGGCCGGCTATAGCGCGGTTTGGCGCGGACAGAAGTCGTGGAACGGCGTCGCTATTCTGGCGCGCGGTTCTGAGCCGATCGTCACCCGTACCGAACTGCCCGGCGACCCCGACGCCACCCAGGCGCGCTATATCGAGGCCGCCGTCAACGGCGTGCTCATTGCATCCCTCTACGCTCCCAACGGCAACCCGCAGCCGGGGCCCAAATTCAAATACAAGCTCGCCTGGATGGATCGTCTCGCGGCGCATGCCGCCGACCTGTACGCTGCCGGCGTGCCGGTCGTGCTCGCTGGCGACTACAACGTCGTACCGACCGATCGTGACATCTATCCGAAAAACTCCTACGCCAAGGATGCGCTGCTGCAACCCGAAGCGCGCGCGCGGTTTGCACATCTGCTCGACCAGGGCTGGCGCGACGCCATACGTTCACTCCATCCTGACACCCCGATGTACACGTATTGGAGCTATTTGCGGAACCGCTGGCCGCGCGACGCCGGGCTGCGTCTTGATTCTTTGTTGCTCAGCAAAGACGCCGCCAAGCGATTGGTCGCTGCGGGCGTCGATCGCGCGGTTCGCGGTGCAGAAAATGCCAGCGATCACGTGCCCGCTTGGGTCGAATTGCGTGATGCCGCGCTGGCGCCAAGGATTCGTTCGCGCCCAGTGGTAAAATCCGTGTCGGCGGTCGCTAAACGGAACATCCAATCGCCCGAACCGTCCGCAACACCCGCACGTCGGCCGCTGCTCGTCATCGACGGCGATTCCTTCGCGCATCGTGCCTATCATGCGTTGCCGAAGAACATCCGCAGAAAGGGCGACCGGCCCGCCGGCGCTATTCTCGGCTTTGCCAATTTGCTGCTGCGGCTCTACCGCGACGAGCAGCCGCGCGCGGTGCTGGTCGGCTGGGATACGTACGAGGCGCCCACTTACCGGCATGTGGCATTCGCCGCCTATCAGAGCGGCCGCGAATTTGACGACGACATCATCGAACAACTCACCATTATCCCGAAATTTGTGGCGGCCTGCGGCTTCGCTAATGCCAAAAAAGCCGGCTACGAGGCGGACGATTTTCTCGCCGCCGCGTCCGCGGCCGAAGAGCGTCTTGGCGGTACTGCCCTGGTCGCGAGCGGTGATCGCGACACCTTTCAGTTGGCGTCCGGGAGAACCGCCATCCTTTATCCGATCCGCGGTGGCGGCGTGGAGCGCATCGGGCCGGCAGAAGTCCGCCAACGCTACGGCGTCGAACCGGCGCAGGTGCCGGATTTTATTGCTCTGCGCGGCGACCCTTCGGACAAACTGCCCGGCGCCCCGGGTGTTGGCGCAAACGGCGCGGCGGCTTTGCTCCGCCAATACGGCAGGCTCGCCGCGATCCTCAATGCCGGCCGATTCGTCAAACAAGCCGAGGATTTGCGGCTTTATCGCTCGATCGCCACCATGAACCGCAAGGCGCCGCTGCCGCGCATTTCCGACCAAAAGCCGACGTGGAAAAAGGCAGCCACGCTCGCGCGCGCATGGGAACTCAATCAGCTTGCCGGCCGGCTGGACGAACTGGCGCGATAAGGCGCGTTCGCGGATCGTTCAAAACGCGTGTTCGGGCCGCGCGTTCCAAACAAATTTTGCGGAACACCGCCCGACCGAACGCATTGGTGACGTGCGCCATCTTACAGAGGAGAAACACCCATGCGTAAATTCATTCTTATGACCGCGACGGCTCTTTTGGTCGGCCTGCCGCTCGCGACGGCGGTAAGGGCGGAAGAGACTACCGTGATCAAACGAGACCGCCCCGCGGTCGACCGAACCACGGTAATCAAACGTAACGTCGATCGCCCGGTCGTTGCTCCGCCGGTCGTGGAAAAGAAGGTCATCATCCGTCGCGATCGCGATTGACCGAACAGGTTTGGTTCAACCGAAAATCGGGAAGGTTCAAGCTCCGGCTTGGCCTTTCCTTTGGTTGTGATCGTATGGTTTGAAAACCGCCCGAGGATGATCCGGCTGAACTCTTCCCTTCCGAAAGCGTTAAGACCTCATGACCGATCTAGCCAAAACCGCAAAACATCACGTCGACTTGGTCCAAAAACAGATTGTCGATCAGCAGGCCCGAATTGCGCGCCAGCGCGAACTCATTGTTCGCCTGGAAAGCGATAGTCACACGGCGATGAGCGCCGAAGCCCAAGGCATGCTGAAGACGATGGAGAAGCTGCTTTCGCACATGACGGCGGACCACGCCGCGGCTGAGGAGCGGCTTTCCCAGGTAAGTGTGGACGAACAAAGCCTCGAAAAGGTCGAGCGCGATTGCCCGATGTAGTTTCGCTCGAAACGCAACCCCCGCCGCCTGCGCCTGTTTTTGTTATTCCCAATCCTGTGGGATCGGTGCTGCGTGCAGCCGCGGGGCGCAACGCGTAGTCAATCGGGATGCGTCCCGCCATAATGGGGAGATTCAACGAGCGCCGGGGAGAACGCATCATGGACGCCGCGCTTCGCCGCCAAACGTTGGCGGACTTGCTGCACCGAACCGCTAAGCGTTTTCCGAACAAGACCGCCATCATCTGCGGCGAAACGGTGTGGAGTTACGCAACGTTCGACGCGATGTGTGCCCGCCTCGCCGCGGGCCTTGCTTCGCGGGGAGTCGTCAAGGGTGCCCGCGTCGCGATCCTTGCCCGCAATTCACACGCCTTCGCCGCGTTGCGGTTTGCGCTGGCGCGGCTCGGCGCCGTGCTGGTCCCGATCAATTTTATGCTCAAAGCAGAGGAGGCGGCTTTCATCTTGCGGCACGCCGGCGCGGAATTGCTCGCGACCGACTCCGGCCTCGCCGAGGTCGCACGAGCCGCCGCCGCGCTCGACACCGGCGTACGCGAATTCATCTGGCTGCCGTCGGAGGAAAAGACCGCGCCGGCGCCCGGCATGATCGCCTTTGACGAACTCTGTGCCAACACGACCGAGCCGCCGCAGGTGGAGCTTTCGGGCAGCGATCTTGCGCAGATCGTCTACACCAGCGGCACTGAATCGCTGCCGAAAGGCGCCATGCTTACCCACGACGCGGTGATCTGGCAGTACGTGAGCTGCGTCGCCGACGCCAGCATCTCCGCCGACGATCTGGCTTTGCACGCATTGCCGCTCTACCATTGCGCGCAACTCGATGCATTCCTCGGCCCTGCGATTTATGTCGGCAGTACCAACGTGATTACCGCAAAGCCGACCCCCGAAAACCTGCTGCCGCTGATCGAGCGTCACCATGTCACCTCGTTCTTCGCACCTCCAACAGTGTGGATTTCGCTGTTGCGCTCGCCGCTGTTCGACAAGACCGACATATCGAGCCTGCAAAAAGGCTATTACGGCGCCTCGATCATGCCGGTCGAGGTGATGCGCGAAATGGCCCAGCGCATGCCGAAGGTGCAGCTGTGGAATCTGTACGGGCAGACTGAAATCGCGCCGCTGGCGACGATGCTCGGTCCCGAAGATCAGCTGCGAAAACCGGGCTCGTGTGGCCGGGCGGTGTTGAATGTCGAGACGCGTGTGGTCGACGACCGCATGCGCGATGTAGCCCCGGGCGTGGTCGGCGAAATCGTGCACCGTTCGCCGCACCTGATGCTCGGCTATTTCCACGACGATGAGCGCACCAAAGCCGCATTCGAGGGCGGCTGGTTTCATTCCGGCGATCTCGCCACCATCGATGAAGAGGGCTACATCACGGTGGTCGATCGCAAGAAGGACATGGTCAAGACCGGCGGTGAAAACGTGGCGAGCCGCGAGGTCGAGGAGATGATTTATCAGCTGCCACAGGTGTCGGAGGTGGCGGTGGTCGGTGTGCCGCATCCGCGCTGGGTCGAGGCGGTGGTCGCGGTGATCGTCGTGAAGGCCGGGCAATCGCTTTCGCCGGAAGTGGTCTATGCACATTGCGCGCAGCATCTCGCGGGATTCAAGGTGCCGAAGAACATCGTGTTCGCCGATTCATTGCCAAAGAATCCAAGCGGGAAATTGCTCAAGCGCGAACTGCGGCAGGCCCACGCGGGATTGTTTGCATCGTAGGGTCGGTTGAGCGATGCAAAACGCACGGTTGTGTTTCGCCTTCGTTACAAGGCCATACCTCAATGATGCTTCTTAGGCGGTGGTGGCTTCGGATGACCGCCGCCGCCGGGATGGCCTCCGCCGGGATGACTGCCCCCAGGATGCGGGTGGCCTTCGCTTGGGTGGTGGCCACCGCCACCGGGATGTCCGCAGCCGTGCGGCTCGCCACCGTGATTGTGCGGATGGCTGCCGTGATGGTGCCAGCCGCGCCAGCCCTCGCGGCCGCCAAAGCCGCGGCCGCGTATCCGCTCAGAGCCGATGATGTACCAGCCCGGACCGTTCCAGCCGTCGTCGAACCAGCCGTAGTTATTACCGCTGTAGGCGAACTCCTCAGGCGCCGTTTCGCCGGTATATTTGATCTGTAGCCGCGCCCAGCCGTCGGCGGCGGGAACGAACCGCCAGAGCTGGCAGGCGCCGTCGGCAAAGGTCGACAGTTCGCTCAGCTTGACGTTGTCCGAGCATTGGTCGGCATCGAGGAACTTGCCGTTGCGCTTGATCTGCAAGCGTGACCAGCCGTCGCCAACAGGCACCAGCTTCCACAGCTGGCAGGAGCCGTTGTCGAACGTCGAGCCGGGGTTCATGTTCAGCTCGTCGCTGCAATATTTGGCGTCGAGAAATTTGCCGTTGCGTTTGAGCTGCAGCTTCGACCAGCCATCGGCGTCGGGCACGAGTTTCCATAGTTGGCACGAGCCGTTGTCGTAGTCCGAGCCGGGATTGAGATTGAGCGTGTCGCCGCAGAATTTGGCATCGAGATATTTGCCGCCGTCCTGTTGTGCCGAGGCAGGGAACGAAGGCAGCAGCAGACCAACGAGCCCAATCAAGCTGTACGCAAGACGGCGATCCGAAATTATGCAGCGATCTGACATTTGATGTTTCCCGGCGCTGGCATTTCTCATGCCAGTATGAACGTGGCCGCACCGCGGCGCCAGCACGCGTCCTCGCGGTGCGCCCGGGCAAGGGTGCCGTGTAGGCTAGTCAGCAAAAAAGATCGGGGGGAGGGACGCCGATCACCTCCCCCCGCAGCACCGACCTCAATGAGCTCCTCGAAGCCGACGCCGATTGCCGCCGCGCCGGCGCTTATGCCGCGGCGCTCACCTGGCCGCTGGTCGGCACCGAGGCGATCGTCTTCAGGACGCGCGAAGCGATCTGGTACGGGTCGCCCTGCGAATTCGGCCGGCGATCTTCCAGATAACCCTTGTAGCCGTTGCTGACGAAGCTGTGCGGCACGCGGATCGAGGCGCCGCGGTCGGCGACAGCGTAGGTG
>JBAUGC010000236.1:0-3409 GCA_049679485.1 Xanthobacteraceae bacterium | reverse complement strand
GTGGATGACGGAGACCGAGGCTGCGACCCTGCTGCCACGGCGTGGCGTAAGTGGCAAGCAACGCGATGTGCCGGCAAGCGCTATGTGGCGCGACACATCGCCCGCTTCATTTTGGTCGGTCTTTATACCGGCACACGATCAGTTGGGCGTTGCAGCGCGGCACCAAAGCTTCGATGTCGCGGACTACTTCGGTGTTTCCGAAGAAGTCATCAAACGCACCTACGGACACCACGATCCCGAACATCACAGAGAAGTAACAGCACGCATGGACAGAAGGCGCCTTTCCGCACCCGTCTCGCGCCGGGCTTCGCCACTTCGGCAAAACGGGCTCTTCGATGAGAAGCCAACAGTCTAAGTGTGAGGTGTCGACGATCGGCCGAAGCGTAAACTTCCGCTTCGTCGCAGCAGACACAAGTTCGTAGCCGACATATTCGAAGCTCGCCAGCACCGCTTCGGCAATCATCACCCGGTTTAAGAGGAGCGCCCGGGTAGAACTCGCAGGGCTCGCCGCAACAGCTCAGCTGGTAGAGCGCCTTTCGTAATGAGGGGTCGTGGGTTGGAATCCCTCTTGGCACCATCTGACTATTCATCGACATCCGCTAAAGTTCGTTTGGCCTCAGGTGCCGCTCCGAGCCAACAAAGGCGGAGAGCCGCGGCTGAAAGGCGAGAACTGTTGCGCAATTCTTCCGGCGCATTTGGCCAAGGTGGTCGCCGTGTTCCTGCACCCCGCTTCCGGTACCTCAATCGATCAATCGGCCTGATAGTTCGCAGATCGACAACATTCCAACGTCGCTCTATCAGCCACATTGGCTTTTCTGGAACTTCTAGGTTCGCACAATATCTGCCGCTAGCCTGCCCAATCTCCCGCAGCTGCGGCTTTTTCTTTCATGCGGGCAATCAGCGCGCTGGCTTCAGCCAAGGAATTCACCACCGTCACGTTAGGAATAGCGCCGCTTCGGCATTGCTCAAGAGGGAGTTCGCCTCCGAGAGCTGCCAACTTGTCCGCCGAGACGAAGAAGTATTTATGGTCATAGAGAAAGACACCGAAGCCCCAACGGGCCGGGTCGACTAGAACGGGCTGGGGTTTTTCGCGCGCTTTTCTGCTGCATGCGCTGTTCCAGAGCGATGTGCCGATCCGCGAGAATCCGAAGATGCAAAACAGCCGTCCTATTTCGCGTTCGACGAAAGGCGGCATGCGTTGCAGAATCGGATTGCCCTCCGATATGAATCGTCTGAACTTCGGCCGGCGCGCCGCCGCCGCGATAACGTGCTGCGCCAAAGGGGCGCCGCGCCGCTCGACGGCGGTGCGGCTGCGGCGTTCAACTTCGATCCATGCAGCCAAGCGAGCCGCGAGTGCCACCCGCGCAGGCGCCATCTCATGAAACAACGTTGCATCCTGCGCTTGGATCTTCGAATTATATTGATACAGGCGCTTGCCTGCGGGATCGATGACGACATTGAGATGCTCGAATACGACGCCAGACAGATAGACGATTCTATCGTGCCCGTGTTTGGCTAGAAGCTCAAAGACGTCATAGACGTGATCATCGATGTAGTAGCGCATGTATTCTTCCGGGCAAATTCCATTGCTGAGATCACAGAACCTGCGGCTTACGAATGGAAGAACGCAAAGCTTTTGCTGCTGCTCCATGTCGTTGACGTGCACGAGCACGATATCGTCTGGAAAAGACCGAAAAGCAGCCAGCGTTTGCTCGTCCCAGGCATCTGTCCGCACCCGCACGTCGTCGTTCGCCAGCATGATATATTTGCCGCGGCTGGCTCGGTAGCCAGCCGTGTGGAGAGCCCCCATGGTCAGGTCAGGCGGCACCACCACCTTGACGAGCCTTAGCCCTTCGAACGTAATCGCCTGCGACTCCAGGTCGTCCTCATCGACGACCATGACCGCTTCGATGTTTTGCGGGAAGGAGGCGTTCGCGTGAACGCTTTCGAGGAAGGCCAGCATGCCCGCTGGCCGACCACGGGTGGGTACAATCAGGGATATCAGAATATCGTCCATTTCCTAATGTCTCGCCGCCTAAGCTCGGCAAATGGTCACTGCTCCGCGTCGAAAATGTAATCACAATGTCTGAAGAGCGAGATCGACCGCCGCATTTTTTTGTTTAGCGACCTCATTATATTCCGATATCGCAGCAATGTGGCGTGCGATCAGTCTCTCCCGCTCCAAAGTCGCTTCGAGCCAGAGGTCGCTGATCACGCTGGCATCGGAAATGCCGGGGTTCCAGAGTTTTGCAAGTGCTTCAATTTCGTGATCGCCGAACCGCCGGGTTATGAGGGGGATCTGGCCATACAAAACCGCTCTCAGAATCCGCATGGGACTCGAGTATGGCCAATTCGCTCGCTGCGGCGGATTGAGATTGAAGAGCCAACCCGTCTCGGGTCCGGCAACGTCCAGCCTCTTCGCCTCGCGGATCTGGTCGTCGACTGTCTCGAACGGGAATTCGATCGACCCATCATGCAGGGCAAAAGGGGCGTTTTGGTCGAAAGGCAAATGAAGAAAGACCCGTCCTTGAACTCCGATGTCGTGAGAAACCAATAGAAGCTTTTTGATGATTCGGCGACGGAATCGCGTCTGCGTGCCGGTTGTGACAAACCCGGCCGGCCATTCCTGCAGGCGAGAGTCCAAAGCGTTCTGCTCCAGGCTGATCTCCGGATAGAGGTTGACCGGGGCTGCAACCCAATGATCCATTTTCGCCGTCAACGGCAGCAGGGCTTCAACGATCGCCGGATGAACTGCGATGACGAGATCCGCCAAGCGGAGAGCCTCGCAAAATCCCAGGTAACGGGCACGCATATAAGGAGGCACGCGGGCCAGGCCCAACCTGTGCCCAATCATTTCGAATCCGTATTTCCGATCCTCCCAAGGATCGAAATAATTGAACGTCTCGGCGAATTGTCTCCCGAACAGCCGGATGGGCGTGATGAACTCCGTGGCGACGATCACAAATTTCGTGCCTGGATGAGTCTTTTTGAATTTCTGCAAAAAGCCGATCGTTTCCAGGAGCGAGAATTCGTCGATCAGGACGTTCGTCACGCCGGGCTTGAGATCGATGGAATAGGTAACTTCATAGGATGAAGACAGCCGCGAAAAGAAAGCTTTCAACGTATAGAGGATTTCGCCGATCCCGTAAGTATAGCGGTGGTTTCCGATCGCGACATTGACCGCGAGCCTGTCGTGATCGTGAGAAACCGCTCCCGTCGGGAGACTTTGACGAGCCTTTTGGCCTGATGCGGCAGGGGGTGAGACGGAGACCTTCGCCTCGTTCGAAATAATGCGCGGATGCCCGGCGTCTAAGCCATCTTGGGAAGGCTGCCTGCTGGCCCCTTGGTACTTCAAGTTTGTGCCCCCGATAACAGTCCGCCCCCCGGGCGTCCGCGGCCGCAGCGCCCG
>JBAUGC010000235.1:0-3525 GCA_049679485.1 Xanthobacteraceae bacterium | reverse complement strand
AGCGATATCGGAAAAGTAGACCAGTGGCTTATCTGAACTAATCGAGAACGATGGTCCTAGCGAAGCACAAGGCCACCGGACCGCTAAGTCGCGAGCGGTTTTCGAAAACCAGCCGTCCGACGCATCGTGCTATGCCCACCGCCGAACCTTGCTCGCGTAGACTTCAAAGGCGGCGCCAAACTGGCGGCGCATTTTCGCTTCCTCGTAGGGAATGTGAATCCAATTCAAGGTGGCGAAGAGCGCTGGCGGGACGAAAAACAAGGGCCACGTGCCGATCCAGAACGCAATGCCCAAAGTCAATAAGATCAGTCCCAAGTACATGGGATTTCGACTGATCCTAAACGGTCCCGACGTGACGAGCCTTTGGTTGGTCGGCGAGGTCGGGTTGAGTTCCGTTCCTTCGCGATGAAAGAGACTGGCCGCGAGGACCGTGAGCCCGGCGCCAGCTACAAGTAGCACAACGCCGAGTGGCACAAACTTTAAGCCCTGACGCCATCCGACAAGATCACTGATCAAGAGGCCAAATACCAAGTACGCGAGCGCCCAAACAGGTGGTGGAATCCTCACCATCGACGCACTCCCGTCCTGCATTGCCAATTACAGACATTACAGGGATATCGGAAAAGTAGACTAAAGGATGCCTCCGATGGATGAGCCAGACAATGGGCATCGTCCCCCCGGCACACATCGATATTTTCATTGCTCTGTGCGCGACTAAGTTTCCTGGCTGCGCATTTTCATATTGGAGATCTCATCCTGTTTTGGCTCGGCATAACCTTCAACGTCGTTGTTATTGCGAACACGGCAAAGCGAAATTAGGACCTCTCTGCCCCACAATTTAGAACACTGACGCTCAAGTTCGGACAATCCCAATGTTCTCGTGCAGACTTTATTTTTAATCTTCTGTTGTGGTTTTCGTCCGGCATGCTTACACTCCGCACCCGCAGGCATGCTTTCGCGTGACCTGAGGGCTGCCCAAAATCGGCGACGTACCGAAGTCCCCGTTTTCCTATACTTGCAGCTCCGATGCCGTCGGCAGGCACAAGCTAACAATCCACATAGAGTTGCGTTCGGCGCGGGTGCCCGGGGGCTCCAGCGCTTAGGCACTGTGCGCGCGGTCTCCGCGCGCCTGATTGCACGACGCATTGCTTTTTGACGTAGTGGGCTTCGTGGCTCTACCGACGCGCCGCCTCCGGGCAACACAATGCGCGTCCCCCAACGGAGTAATGATCATGACCAACAATTTTGAAGAGTTCGAAAACTTCGGCAAGGGACAGATCGAAGCTGCGAGCATGGCTGCCGCCTCGCTCGCCAAGGGTTTCCAAACGATCGCTGCCGAGACGACCAATTATTCCAAAAAGTCGCTCGAAGCGAACTCTGCCTATGTGGGAAAGTTGCTCGGGGCCAAGTCGCTCGACGACGCCATTCAGACTCAATCGGCATATGCCAAGTCGGCTTATGAGGACTTTGTCACCCAGGCGACGAAAATCGGCGAACTCTATACCAATCTCGCCAAGGAAGCGTTCAGGCCGGTCGAGAGCATGATCGCCAAGGTTCAGGCTGCCGCCGGCCCAGCGAAAGTTCAGGCCGCCGCCGTCCCTACCAAAGTCTACGCTGCCGCCGAGTGACCCGCACGTCTCGCTTCCATCGTCGCACCGCAGCCGCAGCGCATACATGGTGAAAGGAGGTTTCCGTGTTGATCGACGAGATCGTCCACACGTGTTCGAACGAAAAGGTCGCGCGAGCGGCCGTGGCTTCGCTCGGATTTGCATTCGCGTCACGCGTCAAAAGCGCGGCGGATCTCCATTGTGTCTCAATCGGCGACTTCACCGCAAGGGTGGTCAGGGAGTTCGGCGAGGACACGCAATCTCTCGAGCGCCGCGCCGTCGACCGTGCGATGGATAAAGCTGATCAACCGATCCTGCGCGGCTTGCAGATGATCCTCGAGAGACAGCTCGAAGAGCAGACATTGGCGGGTCGACGGCGTGACATGAAGCTTGCCGCGCCTCAATGCGGCTGCAGCGCTTAAAGTTTCGGCAACTCGGGCTCGATTCGGATTGCAACAATTGCTCCTGAGACTGGCGAGAATGTCCTGAGCTTAATCCAGGCTTGAGAACCGCCGTCATGCTCCAGAGCTGCGGACCCGGTGGCTGCTCGCCCCTGCCCCGGGCCCCGGCGAGGATGTGGTAATTTTTAGCGTTGTTCTCCGGTTATTCGATGCACTCTGCAAATCGCGGCAAGTCCGACAAGCGGCGCCCCATCACTGGAGCAACCTAAACGCCTCAGCCTTCCTATCAAGCACTTGTTTAAGTCGTTCGATACCGCTGCATCGACCTTGCGCCGATGGCACTCATTGTTTGACAGCTGACTTCCCGCTGGGCACAATTTTCTGGATTAGGGCGTAAAGACCTTAGATTGGCGACACATGGACCAGGAACGGACACATGCAACGAGAGATCATCCGGGTCGAGCCGATTGACAGCAATTTCGAGAAGTGGGGCGCGCCGGTGTCCACCTGCACCCGCGCCGGCAACATGGTGTTCGTCTCGGGCATGCCGCCCTTCGATCCTGAGACCGGCGAGATCCTCGTCCACGCCCCGTTCGAGCGCCAGGTTGAGCTGATCCTGGAGCAGGTGAAGAAGGCGCTGGAGGCCGCCGGGTCGGACCTCGACCATGTGCTGAAGTGCAATGTGCTGTGCATCTCGGCGGACCGGTTCAAGGCCTTCAACAAAGTCTACAAGCGCTACTTCCCGAAAAACCCCCCAGCCCGCATCTTCTTCTGCGTGCCTGAGTGGACCGGGCCCTTCGACGTCGAGGTCGATTGCGTGGCGGTCACGAAGGACTGACCTCGGCCGGCAGCAGCTCGCGGGGGCAGAGAGAATAGGGGTCAGAGTCATTTACCGCGCCACATACATAGACATCAGGACTCTGGCGCGGTCCAACTTCCGCGAGTGGCGCTTGGTCTTCTTCTCAATTTCGGCCATCCGGCCACGCGTCGCTGGGGTCCACATCCCAAGCTTGAATCACGCCCGAACCCGCCGTCTATCGGTGCCACGGGACTAGTGAGGCTTCAGCTGGTCAGCAGACCTCAAGATGATTTCCGGCTTCCCCTTGTACGAATCAATTGGTCCCGTGACGTCTACCATTTTGCCTGTTAGGCCTTCGACGCCGGGAAACTTAGCCGCATCCTCCTTGAAAATTACCGCAGTAAAGACGTTGTTCGGATAAGTGCCACCAAAGTCGATAAAAGTCGTCTCCGAGCGAGTTGAGAAATGAACCTCACTGACCGTTCCTTCAATCGTCGTCGTTTGTCCCACATGCGCTCGAGCGTCGGTCGGTTGAACCGTTTCAGCGAGCGCGGGCGTTGCGCCCAGGGCTAGGACACAGATGGCAGTGATTGTTTTCACGGATTCTTCTCCTCGATGCATGCGGAGTATGGACTGAAATGGGCAGACAGGTAGCTGTCGTGCTTTATGTGGCGGCGATGGCAGCCGTCATAGTCGGCGTAGATTTCGCGTTCTTCAG